>CAJOOW010000001.1 GCA_905236375.1 uncultured Alphaproteobacteria bacterium
TGAACTATGTATTTTATAGTTCCTTCCATGGTCTTTAAAGAAACATTTCCAGAAAAACCGTCAGTTACTATGACATCCGCAGTTCCCTTTGTGATATCAGTTCCTTCGACAAAACCTATAAAATTAAGACCATCGAATTTTTCCAAAAAATCATAGGCTTTTTCCAGAGAGTCTGTGCCTTTTGATCTTTCTGTTCCTATATTCAAAAGCCCAATTCTCGGATTCTCAACTCCTTGAAGAATTTTTGAGACAGCCTTACCCATTATTGCAAATTGAACAAGTTGTGTCGCTGAACAAGCTGTATTTGCACCAAGATCCAGCATAACTGTTCGTGATTGCAAATTTGGAAGCATACTAACTATCGCAGGTCTATCTATTCCATCGATTGTGCCAATAAGAATTTTGGAAAGAGCCATATATGCCCCGGTATTTCCCGAAGAAACAACTGCATCAGCATTTCCAGAAGCAACCCAAGAAATCGCTTCAAACATACTTGTCCCTCTCCCGATTCTCAGGGCTTTCGCTGGTTTTTCTCCCCCCGATATTATTTTATCTCCTGTATCATGAATTTCATAAGAAAGCTTTTCAGAAACGTTTTTTAGTCTTTCTTTTAAAAGTTTCTCATTTCCAAAAAGGTCAAAAACAACTTCTTTGCAGTCATTTGTAGCTGCATAAAGACACAAGCCAGAAATCGTAGCATCAATGCCTAGATCTCCTCCCATCATATCAAGAGCAACTCTTACCACTTATAAAACCACAAAAATGTCAGCTAATCTCTGCTTTATTCGGCAATTGACGCAACTTTTGTGTTGCGCCCGGCATATGTACCACAGAATTTACAAACGTTGTGAGGCATAATAGGCTTGCCGCAGTTCGAACAATAAGCAACGCTTACTGCTTTATCAAAATCATGAGCCCTACGCATTCCTTTTCTGGATTTAGATGTTTTCTTCTTTGGAACTGCCATTTTTAAAAACCAATAATAATTTTACTTGCAAATAACTTTGATGATTCTCTCATAAATGAAGCTTGGAGTCAATAGAAGAGAACAAAAAAAGACGCGATTTTGAACAAAAGATCTATATGAATCCCTGTTAAGCTCCTATTGCTTCAGATTTTTCAATATATTTTTCGAGAACAGAAATTTGCATATTACCAGAAATATCATCCTCTAATAAATCAAAAAGCATCCCTATTTTTTCATCGTTCTCATTAAGCACATATCTTTTTTCATATTCCTTTTTGTATTCTGAGACTTTCATTTTTTTGCCTTGAGAAAATAAAAATTCCATTTTGGATAAAATATACTCAATCCAATATGCATCGTTCGTGTGTTTTCCTCTTATCTGATATCTGCCCTCTGCATCATCATATGTAATGTATAAATTCATAGGAACTAAAGGTTTATAAATTTGTGAAATCACTCCATTTCTGATTTGTTTCTCTGCATATACTAAGGTTTTATTAACAGCCAGAACAGAGCATATATCGGCTCCTCTATGTGCGTTATAATTAGAAACATACAGATTTGGCAGTTTTAATCTTGTTATCCCATTGCAAAATTTATTTAATTCATCCAGATATCTGTATATTTCCAATTGATTCATATATATCTTTATGTCACTCACGGATTGAATGATATCAGATGTGTGTCTTTTCCCTGAGGCGAGATTTAATAAATTCCCTATCATTTCGACTCCGTTATCATCAGATCTTATTAGAGTAATATATGAATTTTTTTTTTTTTCGTAATGTAGTAAAACCATCCAAGGTTTTTTATTTTAAGATTTTCTGCTTTCCCGTCTAGTAAAAAAATACTGTTACAAAAGTGATAATCGCAAATGTCTCCGATCTAAGAAATTTTTTATGGGACTTTTTATTCTTTGACAAATTGGCAGATAATGATTTAATCTAAAAACAGATCAGGTGAAGATTTGGTGGTCGCAACAGGACTCGAACCTGTGACGCCTGCGATGTGAACGCAGTGCTCTACCAGCTGAGCTATGCGACCAACTGAAGACCGGTCATCTTCTCCTCTTCGATCTTAACAAAAAAAACTTTTCATTTAAATATATTTTCAAGGAGAAAAATATGAATATACCTATTACAAACAACACGAACGAAACTGTCGTTACAGATTCAAAGAAATTTTTGAATTTTCTAAGAGAAGACTCAAATGGTCATACAAGCATTGATCTTCCAACATCGGTTTCTAATTCAATAACAAACAAAATTCAAGTTTTAAGTCCAATAAAATCGTTAGCGAAAGTCACATACACTTCAAATGACAAGCTCGATGTCGTTGTCGATTCAAATGATTCAGAAGATTCTGGATGGATAACTGACGAACTTATAAAATATGATGATATTTCGGCAATTTCTAAAGTTTCGATTCATCTTCATCAACTTTTTGCAAAACCGAGAGTTTCACACATGATGCTTGAAGACAACACAGCAAATGTCGAGGAATTTATTCACGATAAAATAACAACTCAAATGGCTGCTTCTGAAAACAAATCATTCTTGTTTGGAGATGGAATTTCTCAACCTAAAGGAATTTTGAAATACGAAATCTCTACAGATGGAGCAAAGCCAAATCAGATAGAGGGAGTTATTGGTGGAGAGCCTGGCAAAATCGATGATTATTTGAAAATTATCGAACTTATGGAAAAGCTTCCTTCGAAATATCTGGCAGGCGCCTCATGGATTATGTCGAGAAATGCTGCATCTCATATAAGAACAATCAGGGATGCGACAACTGGTAAGTTCTTGTGGCAAAATTCAATAGCCCATGGTATCCCGGATACTCTTCTTGGCTATCCAGTTGTAATCTGCGATGATATGCCGAAAGTTTCAACAGATGAGAAAGAATGCGTTCCAGTTCTTTTCGCAAATCTTTATGAGGGATATCAAATCGCCGAAAAACCGACAATAAATATCTTGAAAGACCCATTTAACGCAAAACCTTTTGTTGAGTTCTATGCGACAAAACGAATCGGCGGAGATGTTGTTAATTTCGACGCTATTAAAGCCTTGGTTTTAAAGAAGTCTAAGTAATATAAAAGGGAGCTTTAGCACTCCCTCAATTTTTAAAATTCGCTTATGAGTCAGCTTCAATTTCTGGCGAGGTTTCAGATTGTTGATTTTTGATATATTCAGCTAGGCCTTTGATATCGCTTCTTTCAAAAAATACTTTGATTTTTTTAGGATCCAGAGTGGGGAATATTTCGGAAAGCCTATTTGCAGTCATAGAAATACTCGTTTTAAGAGCACTGAATTCTATGAAACCGTCCTTTATAGAAGCTGGCCACTGACCAAGTAAACCCGGCAATCCCTCAAGTTGCGTTGAATCGCTTGCATAAACGGAACCAATAATGACTCCAAAAGCCAATAACTTTTTAAACATAACAAAACACTAATAAAGATTTCGTTTAAGGAAATTCTACCACATTTGACTTTGTACTAGGATATGGTTTATTGCTTTCAAGCGCTGTTCTTAAATCAGTAACAATTTCGGTTCCATAGTTGCCCAAACAAAGTTCATAACTTTGAAGAGATCTTTGGTAAGCTTTTACAATTTCATCTGCCGATAAACTGGTTCCTGAAATATTTTTCAGCCAAAGCAAATTTTCCCATTGAACTTCTGTGAATCCAAATATATTGAGTTGGGAAAATATATCACATCCAAGACGAACTCTAAGTGAACGAGCCACTGCTTCTATTTGAAGTTCTGGGATTCCACATCTGCTTCCCCACAGCCGAATTCCTTGCATAAAAACAGATTTATGAATAGACCGTTTGATCGAATTAATAACTTCTTGATCAAATGCCAAAGTTCTTTGAAATCCATCCAAAGTTGCCTCTTTGTGCTGATAATCTCCGAGAGCTTGCCCATAAAGACTCACGATCTTTGTTCCAGATACATATTCCTTCGTGATCATAGAAAGCAAAACTTTCTTTTCCATTTCATCATCGCTCATGTCAAAACCACACCAATCCTGAGGTGCCTGTGATGTTCTTTGTTTTTCTGCGGCTTTAGTTATTATCGTGCTATGTTGCGTGATTTTTGTATCAAGCCCCGTGGTGATATCCTGTCTATCAACTTTAAGATTTTCTGCGTATTTAAGCATGACAGCTTCTCTTGGAATTTTATTGACATTTATTGCAGCCAATAGCTCGAACCAATCATTCCCAAATCCCCACCATTTCGAAATTATATTTTGGGAAAGATCGAATTCTTGTTGTTTTGCTGCTTTTCGGATAATTTTATCAAAGTGTGCTCGATCATTTCCTATCAGCTTTTCTATCATGGCGTGGAATAAAGACGGAGTTTGTGGATCATATCCCAAAAATTCTTCTGGACGTTTTAGCAATCCATGCACACTTCTTGATTCTATATGGTCATGAGAAGGAGCGGATTCCAGAAGAAATATAAGCATTGCATGACAAAAGATGAGATCAACAATTCCAGTTTCGCTCAAATAAGAGCTCCTAGACCTATGCGACAAATGTGAACTGGGTGAAAGATTCTGCGTCGAGCTTTCGGAATCAGATGAAAGTGTAAGAGTATTTCCTTCTGGATTAGATATAGGCCTTTGAGTAGGCGAATTTTCAGTATCAAGAGGAGGTGGCGGAAGAGGAGCGCTCTTTGATGCATCATCATGTCCTCTGTGAAACAGTTGGGTTAAGCCACTAGTGTAAGGCAAACCATCCATAGCATCATATGCCGAAACATAATAGTCGAGCCTTGATTTATCTTGTGCCCCTGGAATCGGAACACGAATTGCCTTTTCTTGAGCCGAAGATATTCCAGCAAACAAAATCGATATTAATAGAGCTTTTTTCATAATCTGTCTCTCTGATACCTCACCTTATGGATTTTAACCTTATTATCACAAAACGAAAGGAAAAAATAAAATGTCATTATCATTATTACAAGCAGCGCTATCACTAGCGCAATTTTCACCCAAAATAGCAAAATGGTTTTCCGGAACGAAAGCTGAATCTATTTCCGAAAAGATTTTGGAAATAGCAAAGGAAGTTACCCACAGCTGCACCGAACAGGAAGCTGTCGATAAAATAAAATCAGACAAGAAGATGCACCTGCTTTTTGAAAAAGCATTGCTAGATTCTGAAAGAAAAACAGAACTTGCAGTCATAAGAGACAAAGAAAATGCTAGAACTCGCGATATTGCGATAATAAATTCCGGAAAGAAAAACAGACGCGCTGATATCATGGTTGTTTGCGCCGCAATAGGCCTCATAACATGTCTGGGCGTCATTTGCTTCTATGAAAGAGACTTGCCTGGAGAAGCCGTTGGAATCATATCGACAATCGCAGGAATTTTTGGTTCCTGCCTTAAGGATGCTTATAATTTCGAATTCGGATCTTCAAGAGGAAGCAAAGAAAAAGACCAAACCGTTGCAAATATATTAAACAAGCTTGATTAAGTGAATTCTTCAGCTTTTTAACATATTTGCCAAAATTAGAATTTTTTGGATTAATTATCGATAGGAGTTCTCTGCATAATCTTTGCCTTAATAAATTGTATAGTTATACGTTAAAGCCCATTGACAACTCCCTTTAAAATATGTTACAAATAAGTTCGTATATGAAAAGTCTACATTTATTGTAAATAGGAATTGTATGTTTGCTGTGGTTAAAACCGGTGGAAAGCAGTATTGCGTCAAGCCTGGTGATGTTTTGAAAGTTGAAAAAATTGAAGCGGAGCCTTCAAGTAAGATTTCTTTGACCGATGTTGTTTTGACTTCCTCAGACAAAGGTGAAGTTGCAGCAGAAGAGGCTGAAGTTGCAGGAGCTGTTGTTAATGCCGAAGTTTTAAAACATGTTAGAAATAAAAAAGTTGTTATCTTTAAGAAAAAACGTCGTCATAACTACAGAAGAAAAAATGGCCATCGTCAATGGATGACTGTTTTGAAAATTACCGGTATTTCCTTGGCTAAATAGAAAATAGGAGAGAAAAATGTCTACAAAGAAAGGTAGTGGAAGTTCTAGAAACGGAAGAGACTCTGCAGGAAGAAGACTCGGAGTTAAGAGATTCGGCGGTCAATATGTCTTGGCTGGGACGATCATTGTTCGTCAAAGAGGAACA
>CAJOOW010000002.1 GCA_905236375.1 uncultured Alphaproteobacteria bacterium
AGGAGTTATTGAATGTTATAGTTACAGACTATTTTCATTGGAGAAAAAATTATTTTCCTGAAGATCCTTTTTTGATTAGCAAAAATGAGCAACATTCTTTTGATCCTTCATATGATGTTTTATATCAGAATGTAGATGAGTTTCTCGCTTCTTTAAGACGAAACTTTCCTTTTTATAATCCAAGATATATTGGGCATATGCTTTCTGATATAACGATGCCTTCATTATTAGGATACTTTGGAGGGCTCTTATATAATCCGAATAATGTTACCATAGAAGCAGCCCCTGTTACCACAGAATGGGAAATAGATGCTTGCAACCAGATTCTCAAAATGATTGGATTCAAAGAACCTCCGATGCCTCCCAAGTCGACTCAGGCACGCGAATGGAGTAATTACAAAAAGTACTTAAAGGAAGAATTTGGATGGGCTCATATTACATCTGGTGGAACAATTGCAAACATAGAGGCTCTATGGGTGGCGAGATGCGTCAAATATTTACCACTATCAATCAAAGATGTCGTTATCAATAGGGTACCCCAATTGAACATCGAACTGAAATCACCTTCTGGAGAAATAAAAAGTATCACTCAGTTTGATAACTTTGAGTTAATTAATATTAAGCCCAGCGAATCCATATATCTATTGTCTAAATATATCGAATCATACAAAAATTTTAAATATGATAATCAAGCCATTGATGACACATCTCTGCAATCTGTATCAAAAGAAGCGATGGATGTCCTAAAAGACTCGGAATATAGTATTGCAAATAATATGGGTAAACTTTTATCAGAATACCCCTTGGCCATATTCGTTTCCGGGACGGCTCATTATTCAGTACACAAGGCTGCTGACTTATTAGGAATTGGAAGAAATAATATTCATTTTATTAAGATAAAACCTGATTTTAGAATTGATACTGAAGATCTTAAAACCCAAATAGATAATTGCATAGAAAACAAAATTGCCCCTTTGGCTGTTATTGGTATCGCAGGAACAACAGAAGAAGGAGCAATTGACCCTATACATAAAATTATAGATATTAGAAAAGAGTTTGAAAAAATCAACTGTAGTTTTTGGGTCCATGTCGATGCTGCTTGGGGTGGCTTTGCCAAAACTATACTCCAACTAGAAGACGAGCAAGTATGTAGGGTATATTTGAATAAAATATATCGAAAAATGAAGGGGATAAGTACAACTAAATATTGTGATTCTAAACTATGTCTGAGCCAAATAAAAGAGCATCTTGATTTTTTGATAAAAGAAATAAAGACCAAAAAACAAGCTGTTGTTGATGCTTTATATGATGATGAACGTAGTAGCGATTAAAATATAGATAAAGTATTTGACGAATTCTCAAAGGAGCTATTCTTTCTGGAAAAGTCAGATACGCAAACAACTTTAGAGCATTTTTTAGAACTAAATGAATCCAAAATACAATGGTTTCCTGCTCTAAAGAAAAAATTACTACGACAAAAAAATAGTAGAACTTTCAATTTCAATGATTTTGTTGAAAATAGAAAACAACAATTAAGATACGATTTGAAAAAATTAAGACCACTAAAAAAGGTCAATCGCTACTATACTATTATTAGTCGAGAATTAGACGACATAACAAATGATATAAACTCTCAAGCATATGAGAAGGTTATTCCTAAATTGAGAAATTTCTATTATAATCTTTATGACTTATTGAATGATAACTTTGATTCAGACGAGACAAACGGATCTAATAAAAAATCAATCTCCGACGAATATAGAAAGGAGTTCAATCTGACATTAGAAGACCGTATCGCGGAATTTCATTCTCTATTGCAATACAACCTTAATATAGAAGGAAAAAAGACATTTAATTTTGACATAGAAGGAGATGACCGAAATTTTGTTTCTGCCTTTTTGGCCTTCAAGTACGCAGACTCAGTAACCATTGATCCGCATAAAATGGGCTATATGCCTTATCCTTGTGGTGTAATCACATTTAGGAATGATCGAATACGGCACCTTATCACTCAGGATGCACCATATATCACATCTTCTAAAAGCTCGATTCTTATTCATACACCGCCATTGCACTCTACTGTTGATTTATCAAAGGAAGTCTATAAAGAAGAGGATATTAAACAACGACCGATTGATGCTTTCGCCCCGTTTATATTAGAGG
>CAJOOW010000003.1 GCA_905236375.1 uncultured Alphaproteobacteria bacterium
TAAAGAGTTCGCTATATCATTCCTCCCATAGCAAAAATCTCTCTCTTGCTCTGTATATATCTTGTTTAGAAAGTGATCTTGAAATTTATTTAGGAGGGAATCGATACGGGCTATTTCAACTATATCGATTCCTATTCCCAATATCATTTTGCGACGAATGGAAGAAGAGCTAGTATTCTTGCTCTTTTTATGGCCTTTGCAATCTCTCTTTGTCTTTTTATTGGTTGTGAGTTAATGCGACTTGGAATTATCTTTCCACGTTCTGAGATAAATTTAGAGAGAAATCTGACATCTTTATAATCGATAGGAGCCACGATTCTGTTCTCTTCTTGCTTCTGTTCGTTATTATTATTTTCCATAATTTAATCTCCTTTATTCTTGATCTTGCGCAGGCGCATTATCTTTAAAATGCTTTTTCATTAAGGCTGATGGATTATTGTCCAACTTATCAACTTTAACTATTAAGAATCTAATGATATCTTCATTAAGTCTAAATTTGCGTTCCAATTCTTTTACAGCTTCTGCATTTGCTGCTAAGTTCAAAAGAACATAATCTCCTTTTTTGCATTTGCTGATCGGATACGCAAGAGTTCTGAGACCACAAAATTCTGTCTTTGTGATATCTCCTCCGAGATCTTTAATAACAGAGACCGCTTCCTGAGCAACAGATTCAACGTGGCTCGATGAAGCTTCCTGTCTTACAATAAATACTGCTTCGTAAAAATTCATTCTTTTTTCTCCTTTCGGTTGATTACTGAAAACAGCAACCAGCTTATTGACTTTTCGCAACAAGCAAGGCTTCTAGGTGGCATTATAAGCAATTATTAATGTTTTTTCAAGAAATCTTTGCTGGATAGAAAAAATATCTAAAACTTTATGGGACTATTTAGAATTTGACAAAGAGAGAGGGGCTGATTTAACATGAAAACAGTTAGCAGTGATCTTGCTGACTGAAAAGTTCTTATGATATTAAGATTTATAAAAACTCAGAATATACAGTGGTGGTTGGGTTTATGGCATTGCATGTCAGCACCTTATTCCCCCGTGTTAGATTCAGATGATCTTATTCAACAAAATTGGCTTATGGTACGCAAAAATCCATAGAAATTTGCTCCCGCGATAGAGGTCACCGAACCAAAAGCCTTTTTTGATCAAAATAAGCCTTCGTAAGCTTCTTTATATTTTTGGTTACAAAAACTTCTCTACTTTCTGTAGTTATGGTTGCTTTGTTGAAAGTGAAATCGCTAGGTAATTTGCCGTCTGTTGTCAAGACTTTAGCTACAGCGCCAGCAAGACATCCAGCATATGTCAGCTTTTCTTCCTGATATCTTTTCCCTTTTATCCAACGTTCTATACTATTTGGCATTTTCGTATGCATATGCGTTATGAATAGAGCTTCCTCAAGGGAATAATTATGCGAAAATGGGCCTTCTTTGGCTATTGCATTCATAAAATCAATGGAATCGTTCCATGAGATATCAAAAGCACACATGATTGAATATCTCTGCGCTATATCTTCTGTTGCCCCTTGACTTTCAATTTCTTTGACTTTCGGTTCTAAAAACACTCTTGCATTAGCTGACAGTTTATTATAGGAAATCTTATCAAACATATCAAATTGATTTATACCCATAACACATTTCCACCTACAATATGAAAATTTATCTTCTGTTGTCGATGTGCAATAAAGCAATTCTTTGTTTACACATCCATGATACAGAATTACATCTCCAGGAACAGTTGTTCCCTGTCTCGTAATAAAATTTCTTGCATCACACTCAACTGAACCGAGGCAACATACTGCTATAAACTGGAAAAATATCTTTCTTGTCATATTCATTTTGCTCCTTTCTATTAATTAAATTCTGTCCATAACTCTGGCCATTTCTCTATCATATCCTCGTAACAATTCACTCCTAATCAATTCTTGCTCTTGTGTGTTTCGCGGAAGATTCTCTATGTCGCGCCTTGTAGTCTTTCCTCTTGAATAAATTACTCCATTCCTTGTAGTCTTTCCTCTTGAATAAATTACTCCATTCCTTGTAGTCTTTCCTCTTGAATAAATTACTCCATTTATTATAACGTCTAAAGGCACACCCTCCGTGTATAAATCCAGAAGGAGACTTGCATCAACATTCAACATATCTACTATGCTTGCTCCTCTATCCAAGAGAGTTCGCAACGGTATTCCAGCACTGATAAGAGTTATTAGATCATAGCCACCTTCACGCAATTCATCAACCGTTTTGATCTCTAGCATATCAAGAAATGTTTCTCTTTTTTCATTGCTAATTGTTTCGATTGTAGGTACATCAACGAAGGCCCTTAAAACTCGTCTAGATAATGTAATAACCGGGCGAAAACAAGTATTCGCAAGACTATCAACCATCGGAGCAAACCAATCGCAGCAAAGTCTAGTCCTGGTGACCCCTAATCTTCTAATATATTCCTCATCTTCATCATATCTTCTTTCAGGAGGGTGAGTTCCTATTCCAAACCAGCCAAAACGAGTTTTCAGATGGAATCCAGGCCGTTGGTGCCCATCATCATTTCTACCAAAACAAGCACCAATACAAACATTAGTCACTTTATCTATGGCGGCATGGCCTATCTTACAAAAATCTGTCAATAAACGGTAAGCCATGATAAATGTAGGGGGGAAATCAGCTATAAGCGATGATCCGTTGAAACTCGCATGGCTGAAAGCCGAAAGAGACGTCACCAAAAACGATATCTCGTCGCTAGACAAGCATGCCATAACTTTCAATGGCAAAGCCCTGTTAATTTTATCTCTATTCGTTGGATTCCTAGCTAAATCAAATGACACAAGTAATTTTTTTGCCACGACTCTTCATCCCATTCCAATCCAGCTAAACGTTGCTGTTTTTCCAAACAACTCTTGGACACAATTCCCATTTTTTTCATCATTGGGTTTCATAGCAGAAAAACTAGATTCTGAAAATATGCAAAACACTGAGGTTAAGATTACAATCCTTTTCAAAAATCCAAACATAAAAAAACAACCACAACACCTAATAATTCTCGCGATATACTAGCCTACATTTTCTTTCTTGTCAAGTCCTTTAATTACTTTGTTTTGATTATTTTTAATTAATTTTTAAAGCCAGGCATATAAACCCGATCCGAGGCAACTCGGTGATAAATTAACCATAACTGTTTTCTCCCACACATCCGGAAGAAAACTAAACCCAAAATAAAGAGAAAAGATAAAGCGAAAAATCAATTCAAGGGCCGCCCCTGATTGATTTTTCTACAAGTTATCTCAAACTTTTCGCAAGAAAAGTTACTCTTAGGATTGCACCGATTTGAAAGTTAGATTGGATCGATACCGTTCAGTCGCACCGAAACCTGTATCAAACCGGGAAGACATAACCTATCAAAAAACTTAAAGAAGTCTGTTAAAATATTTGAGAAAGCGACAAATAATGAGACCCTGATGAAAAAGGAATTTATGAATGCAGCAATAGAGATTTCCAATGACAATCTTCTAAATAATCTTGGGGGACCATTTGGAGCTGTAATCATCAGAGACAATAAAATAATTGGATCAGGAGGAAACAGAGTAACTTCCACAAATGACCCAACCGCTCATGCTGAAATAGTTGCGATCAGAGATGCCTGTCAAAAAATAAATTCTTTTTCGCTAGAGGGAGCAGAAATATACACAAGTTGCGAACCTTGCCCAATGTGCCTATCTGCGATATATTGGGCTAGAATTTCAAAAATATATTATGCAAACGCTCGAAAAGATGCCGAATCAATAGGATTTGACGATTCTTACATATATGAGCAAATTTCTCTTCCGTTTGATTTAAGAGACATTCCGATCGAACAAATTTCTTCTCAAAAAGCAATTGAAGTTTTTATGAAATGGAAACTAAAAACCGATAAAACCCAATATTAACAAAACATTAACGTTTAAGATTTATAATACAAATAAGAGAGGTCTAATTCTTAAGCGAAAGTATGGAAAAGAAACAAGTGGCAATTGCTCTTCAAGGTGGCGGATTTCAAAGTGCTTTTGCTTGGGGAGTACTTGATCTCTTCCTGGAAGATGGAAGGCTTGATATAACAGGGATTTCAACGACTGGTCTCGGAGGATTAACCGGAGCCGCAGTGATCCAAGGTCTTATATCTGGCGGTCCTAAAATGGCTTCAGATATGCTTCGAGAATATTGGATGAATTTTCACGAAATCTCAAATCAAATGGCGCCACTTCTTCCAAATCCTCTGGATAAAATTATCAACTATTATAATTTTTCCGACACTTTGAGCCACATGTTTGAAAAAGGAATTAGCCCATATGAACGCAACCCTCTGGATATCAATCCCGTTCTTGATTTCATAAAAGATTTCTTCGATTTTGAATTAATTAAGCGCGAACAGGATAAAAAAATTTTTATCAGTGCAACTCATGTTAAAAGTGGCAAAATCAAAATCTTTTCAAATGCAGATATGTCGCCGAAAGTTTTAATGGCCTCCTTCTGTTTGCCATATGTTTTTCACGCTGTTGAAATTGATGGAGAATATTATTGGGATGGAGGAATGGTTGCAAATCCAGCCATCAATCCAGTAATTGACGGGGTTCCTTCAAAGGATATCATTGTTATTCAGCTCGCAAAAAACGCATGTCAAGATATCCCAAAAACATATTCCCAAATTGAAAATAGAATAAGAGAAATTAACTATAGCGCTCATCTGCTTCGTGAAATGCGAGCTATCTACTTTATTTCGAAACTAATTGATGAAGGAAAAGTTGTTTCTGGAAGCCTAAAACGAATCAACATGCACATCGTTCGAAATGAAAATTCTGATATCGCGACATATGATTCAAAACCATTCTCATCGGATTGGGACAAAATCACTAAGCTCTATACAGAAGGTTATAATTCCGCAAAGCGCTGGCTTTCAAATCATTATGATTCAATAGGCAACAACCATTCAGAACTTTCAGATGAAGTTTTCGGAGCCTATCTGTGAAATTGAAGATAAGACAGCTTATGTGCTAGAATAAAATGGAGAAACACTCAGCAGTCAGGAGGATTCGCAAAATGGCAATTTCAAAGATGATATCAGCAATAATAGGCACTATCTTTCTGACAGCTTGTAGCCAGACTCAAGAGATTCAACCTGAAGAGTTCAAAATCAGAGGAATTTATGTCGGGGCTTCGGATTTGATAATCGAAAAAGTTAAAGAAGCGGAAAGATTAAATATAAACGCTGTTGTGATTGATATCAAAGACGATAATGGAGAAATCACTTGTGATCTTGGAGATTCTACAATTCCGACCAATTCTAATATCAAAGATATCAAAAGCTTAATTGACGAATTGAAACAAAGAGGCATTTATACGATCGCAAGAATCGTGACTTTCAAGGACAAAACAACTAAAGACCTTTTAATAAAAAATGCAGATGGTTCGATTTATGTCGATAAAGAAAAGATGAGTTGGCTTAATCCTTATAATAAAAAAGTTTGGGAATATATAGAAAAAATTGCTGAAGCTGTAGCAAAAATTGGGTTTGCTGAAATCCAATTTGATTATATTAGACTTCCTCAATACAAATCGCTAGAAGAAACCGAAATATCAAACGATCTTAAGAAAAAATCGAAAATCCAAATCATAAATGAATTTTTAGATTTCATTGTTCCAAGGCTTCACGCAATCGGTGTAAAAGTCTCTGTAGATGTTTTCGGATGCATCATTCCAGAATCTCTCGGAGAGAATAGCCACACAAGTTCTCAAAATATAGGCCAAGATTATGTTGCAATAGCGAATAAGGTAGATTACATTTGCCCGATGATATATCCATCACATTGGCCCGCGGAATCCATGAGAATAGATCGTCCAGATTTAAATCCAAAAGAAACAGTAAAACGAGCAATGGAATTTTCTAAAAGGGCTTTAGGAGAGAATGGATATAAGGTTCGTCCTTGGCTTCAAGCATTTTCAGCTTCATGGCTCAAGAAAGGCTTTTGGCAAAGGTATACGATTAAGCAAATCAACGAACAAATCGAGCCTTTGAGTTTTTATGATATTTCACAATATTGTCTCTGGAATTCTGCGTCAAAATATGAATTTTAGAATTTTGTTAATCTAGAAACTAATAATTTTATCCTCAAAATTGATTAAATATGTTAGTCTAAAAGAAGTGGTAGGGTGAAAAAGGGGAACAAAATGAAAACAATAGAAGTGATAATATTGCAACTTTGTTTTGTTAGTTTATCCTACGCACAATCAAACAGCCCGAAAAGTACGAATCCAAAATGGAATGAAGGCTCAAAAATTCTGAAACAATTGCCTCCAATAAAATTAACAGAAGAAATGCAAATCAAAGATGGAAATCGTAGCTTTGGATATAACATAAAGAGTGGCAAAGTCTTTTTAAGTGTCGATAAAATAACTGAAAGACAAGAAGTTAGAGAAAAAACGGAAAAAGGTGATGAGTATATCTTAAGAAAAAGATATGGATTTGGTTTAGCTCCAAGAATTGCATATAACATATATAAAAATTTTAATGGATATGTTAATTTTGGGACAACTCTTGCGAAATACAAGGCAACTGGGGACAATTTTAAAAAAGCTCTGACAAAAAAATCAACATTTGTAGGGCTTGGTATTGAACAGACTTTTGGAATGATGTTTGTCAGAGGAGAATTCAATAAAGTCTTCAAAAAATCTGTGTCAAAAATAAATTATGGCAACTTGAAAAATCATTCATACACATTTAAAATCGCTGGTGGGTATAGATTTTAAGGAAAGTGCGATGCCTGTTGCAGTTTGTGGAGCTGATTGCAAATGTTCATTTGGTATGACGCCAACAAAGCTTATAATCCTTCCAAAACTTCCGATTTTTGCATGTATGCTGCCAATAGGAAGCATCGTAGATTGTCTGCCGATTATAAATATCCCGACGTTTGGAATGTGTAAATCTCCAACAAATCCCGCTGTAATTGCTGCAACCGCTGCAGCTTTCGGCACTCCTACACCGGCTCCATGTGTTCCAGTGACAACTCCTTGGATCCCGACAAAACCTGGGGTTATATTGCCAATTGGCCCTGCCCTTCAATCAGACAATATTTGTATGTGTTCATGGGCAGGAGTTATTTCGATATCTTCTCCAGGACAACCTATCGTGGTTTAATTGTTTATTAGACAATAATATTTCAGTTATTATCATTTATAAGTATTTAAATATTATTTATACTTGACTAAATTTATAAAATATATCATAATATAAGCAAGAATAATTTTTAAAAAGGAGGTTTTTATGAAAACACCAAGAATATTATTCTTAGCATACATAATGATAACAAGCTGTTATCCAATTGAAACAACAGCAATTATCCCAGGAATGATGGAAGATTTAGCGATCATAGATGCTTATGAGGCACCATATAAAAAATGCGGATTTTTTATTAACAGCAGAAGATTAGCTACTTCAATAACGAGAGCAACAAATCCCTCAAACGGCTTAGCTGCAATCATAAAACTATCTGAAGAACACTATGATGCGTTAAATAAGAGAAATCTGAGACTCGCATCGACAAAAGCTTCAGAAATGAAAGACATATGGAATGGAAAATATGGATTTAAAGAAATAAGAGTCACTCAATCTCAACTACAAAAAATAAATCAACTGAAATTAAGAAGCATTGAGCAAATTGAAATGTCATTGCCAAAGACAGAAAAGTTCGAAATAAGGCGCTCAGATACTCTAACGACAAAAAACTCCGAAGAACTTATGGCAATATTTGATTTAGCAAGGCACTTAACTAACACACCGCTTCTTGCTCAAGATGTCAGTTTTGATTTTTCAAAAGTTCATGGAGCCCAGGAAAATGCATATCTCGTTCTTCCACAACTCGAAAAAATTCATAATGCTTCTTGCAAAATATTTGATGATTGTAGCAAACGTCATCCAAACCAAAAAAAGCAACTTGAGGCTCTCTACCAGATAAAAAAGGATTCATTCAATCAATACCTCATCGATTTTTATGATTTTTTAAAGTCGCAGAGAATGCAGGATTATCGAGCTGTTGATCGTGGCCAAACGAGCGTTGGACATCGGAATACTTGCCTCTTCAATTCAATTTTTTATGATGACGTTGCAAAAGGTAATATACCTTCGACTAAGCTTGGATCCCTTAGTAAAGCAAATGATTATTTATTGTGGATTAAAAACATTCATGCTCCTTATTTAAGGCAATTGGCAGATAATCCAATTTATAATCCAAATGGAATCTCTCTAACTTTAAGACGTTTAGAAGGTAATCGAAGCTTAGAAGCTCACTATGGAATTGGAACGGTTGCTAGAGGATGTGGATTAGCTCCTGGCTTGATTGCTAACTGCTCTGTCCTCGAAATAGGTGTTCATTCACTGGGGGCTAATTATTCGATTTTCCTAAAATCAAAAACAGGGCCAGGATCTGCACTCCTGTCTTACTTCGGTTGCGGTTGGTTCAGTTCTGAAAACTTCCCTATCATTTGTGCATCATGTTCTTTTGGCCATGCTCAGGGATTGGTTCATGCTTAAAGTTTATAGCTGGATTATAAAAAAAAAAAAAAAATATTAGGCATGTTATGTGCCTCATATTTTTTTATAATCAGTTATTAGAATCTATGGCTGAGATTACGTCAAATAATGAACAGAATGAAGCTGGGGGTATTTACACGAAGATAAGAAAGTTCATCAAGAGATGGAAAACATCATAAAATAACTGATGTGAATTTAGCAAAGTTAATGAAAAGGAAGGAAAGCTGAAGCCGGAACAATTTATTGGAGGGGGGCACTATCGTTTCGAATCTTGAGATGTTTGAAATAGATTCTTTTTTGTCGATCATTAATCGACCACAAGGAAGCATATTATCGATCGGCCCTGCAATAAAAAAACCAATAATTGAAAAATAAAATAATAATACTATAAAAATTGCAGATATAATAAAGATTGGATATGCGGTTGACCATAGGGTAATAGATGGTGATAGCGCTGTTAAGTTCCTTGAAGTTATAAAAGATACTCTGGCGAATCCGATACTACTTTTTGTATAGCAAATAAAAAATGATGTTTTATATTAAAAAGATGTTTACGAGATGAAAAAAATGTGATATCATAAAGATAGAAAGGATTCAGCTGAACATGGAGAGCATCATAAAAAAGGTGATGCAATTTCAGCTAGACAGATTTAAGAGGAGAAAAAATATGAAAATGAAATTGATGATGGGTAGTCTTCTGCTGGCAATAATGGGAACAGTGCATGCTGGAGAGACTGTTGTAATAGAAAAAAGTGACAAGCAAAAGCTAGAACAACATCTGGTAGAATATAAAGATATTTTTTATCGAACGGCGTTTGTTTGGGCGATTAATCAATTGAAAGGTGATAATGAGGTATCGGGTGATAAAAAAATTCTAGATGAAGTTCTGAGTCATCCTTTTCTAAAAGAAATCACAGAGACAGACGCTAATGACTTCGCTGAATTCGAATCGGACGACATTAACGGAAAAACTATGTGCACTAATGAACTAGAGAATCTGAGAGCGTTGCTGAAGAAGACCACTGAAAACGAGGGCGAAAAGAAAAAAGATGAAAAAGAAGAGAAAAAAGAAAACAAATCTGAGCACAAAGGGTCTAGTCTCAAGAATTATTCTCAATTAGACCACTCAGAAAAAGAAAAACTTGGAGCACTTATTGAGAATTTAGACGAGTCAACGAAGCGCACTCTAAATGCAGCGCTTTATAACAATATGGTGAAGTATAATGCCGATGCCAATAAGCTGAAAATAGACACTCTTGAAACAACGAGGAGGGGACGACACCTGGTTGAAATAAAAGATAAGCACCTAAGCATTTTTGAATGAGTTAAACGAGAAAATCCTGGGACGCGTCGAGTCGGAAGCGAAGTATCGACTCACGTGTCTCAGAAAAGTGAAACAAATACCTAATCACGAAGCACACCTCAACCGGGGTGTTTCACCTCACACTTTATGTAAATGCAAAGAAAAATAAAGAGGATCTTCTTTTGCACTAACGAGAGATCTCGAGGGGGTGAGTATGAGACAGGTGCTGATAAGTAACAGTATCAAACTTACAAAAATTCGAAATATCCCAATGAGAAAAACGAAAATTAGATAACTAAACCGACTAAAAAGAGCCCCGTAATTCCTACAGGGCTCTCTCCTTTTTTAATCCAAATAAATTTAATTTAGAATCTATATCCAAGACCAAGCTTTACTACATGAGCTTGTGTACGGACTTTTAATTTGGAAATGTTGCCTTCGAACGACTTCTCATGCACCTTTACATTCGTCCTGAATTCATAGTTATATTCCAATTTAGTATATAGCTCTGGAGTTATTTCATAGCGAATTCCGGCGCCCACTATAGGAATAAAGCGACATTTACTTTTCTTTAATTTTTCAGTATATTGCCCGGCGAATTTTTTTGCCGTGTCGGTTAGGGCAGAGTTGTTATTCAGTCCTGTTTGCATGCTGTCCTCATCTTTCGTGTTTTTATCTGCGGATCTATATGTTTCTAATTTGAATCTTGTCATTTTAACACCAGCTGTGACATATCCTTCCAGTTGAGGAGTAATCAAATACCCAACTCTTGGCATCAAAGCAATGTGCCATTGGCTTTTAAGCTTTGCAAATGTTCTGACAGGGTTTGCACCATCTTTGTTGTTTGCATCTGCTCCAATTCTATCAAAGTCATACTTTTCAGTTTTGGTTTTTAGTCCGATTTTTCCAAAAGTACTTCCTAGATTTAAATCGATTCCTATCATGACATCATTGACTCTCCAGTCGTATCCCAAGATTAATTCAGCCAAGAATCTTGTCTTTGTTTTTTTCACTTTGTGAACTCTCGCGACTTCGATTGATGTATCATTCACTGCCTTAGCATCATCATCTTGTAGTGCGATTCCGTGATATGTATCAGTTTGCTTGTAATCTGATTTTGCTGTTGTTTTTGTCTTTGTTCTTGAAATTGCTGCTCCAGCGTTGACTCCGATATAGAATCCGCCATTGCCACAGACATCAGCTGATGCTTCAGGCGCAGCCGTAATTGCAACTGCTGAGATCAAACTAGCAGCTAAAATTTTGTTCATTTTCATTGATTAACTCCTAAAAAATGTTTTGTTAACAATACTTACATACCGATATCTTACAACACAACGCAGAGCCCGGCCATTAAATGTGGCTTAGATTCCCGGAGCCGGCAATCACAGTGTGACTTTTTTTCAACAAGTTATTTCAACTTCAAATATTTACAAACATCGTATTTCGTAAAATCCGTATTCTGCAAAAGCTTTAGCATATCAAGATTTTCAGTGTTTGCCGTAGCAATTGAATTAATTGGAGAAAGCAAATAAGTTCCATCTGAAGAAGTTCTAGCAAAATCACGCAACAAAGAGATAACCTTATCGAAATTATTTTCCGATTCTATTATTAGCCCGAGGGAACGGAGAAATACTGTAATTTCTCGCCCAATCACTGGGACAAAATCTGGAAGCTTTTGCATAATTAAATTAAAAATCTCCGGATTAGAATAAAGTGAATCAAATAGCTTTGAATTGCTCTTTATGAAACTTTCAATTTGCTTATAATTCGCAATATCGCGTTTTTTCTTCAGAGTTTCCTTCTCATTGCTAGATTCTTCTGCCTTTTCTAATTCAGAAATCTTTTGTTCGAGAATCCTAGAAAATTCAGTAACTTTAGCAGATGTATTGATTTTAACGTTTGCAACAATTCCAAGCAGACTTTTTGCAAGCTCTATTGCTTTTTTTTCATGTAATTTTTGTTCTTCTTTATCTTTTGCATTGCGACTCAAGTTCAGTTCTTTTAGATAGTTGTACGCTACTGTCCTTAATTCATTTGTTTCAGAATCATCGATTGATAATTCTATTGTGGCTTCTGGAATATAAATAGAAATCCTGGAATCATCAGCGCAACTTCTCTTAAGCGAAGAAGCAAATTCACTTGGATCGGTTTCAGAACCATTATAAAAAAACGTTCCAAGCCTCGACATCTTATAGACTTTCTTGTTGTTTAACAGATTTTTATAAATAATCCCTTTCATAATTCGTAAGATTGCATCATTAGTCGCAAAAATATTAACTGCATTCTCTTGTCGTTCTGTAAATTGTCCATGACCAAAATCTTTTGGATTCGCAGAAATAAATTGATAAAACACCGAAAGCTCTTTAATAATCGAAACCATTTCAAGCGGTGATTTAGAAATTATTTTTTGAACAAGTTCTTTTGTTATCGTTTTATGAAGCGAATAACAAGCAATTGTAAATTTTACAATTCTTTGATCCGTTTCACTATTGCCTTGATGCTCCGAAATTTCAGGAAAATCTTTGCCATCAAGATATTTTAAATTAATATTTTCAGCTTTCAGTTTTTGATGAATAGCTCTAGTTCTGAGATCATTAATCAAAGTCATCGCTTTATCAATTAGTTCAGAAACATCATTGTCAGTCATTTGCTTTTTAGAAAGCTCTTTTGCTCGTCTGATATAATTCTCAAAATTCGTTTTGAAGAGTTCGCTTTCAATATTGCTGTTCATTTCTGGATTTTGTGCCTCTACTGGCTCATCTTTTGTTTTCTGTGGCTGTGTCGACTGAACATTTTTCTCTTTGTTGGCTTTATTTTTAATATCATCCGAAGAGTTTGGCTCAGGAGCAGCTTGCGTTTCTGCTTTTTGTTCTGTTTCAGAATTAGAGGTTACCTTGGGCTCTAAATTATTGGTCTCCACTGTTTCACTTGCCTTTTGCGCTTTGTCCGATAAATTTTTGTCTTCAGATGGCTCAGGATTTCTTTGATTTAAATCGCTTTGGGCCTGATTTTGTTGATTTTCTAAACTCTGCACATTTTCTTCTTTAGCCTTATTATCCAGTGATTCAGCTTCTGAATTTGTTTGCGGAATAGCTTGTTTTTCCTCAGGTACACTGATCTTCTCAGTTTGAGGCTCGGGATTAGTATTTTTTGTTTGCTGATCAACTTTTTGAGAATCCGAAACAGAATTAGGGGGTTCAACGGGAGTCTGAGCTAAAACACCGCAAGAAAGAAGTGTGA
This sequence comes from uncultured Alphaproteobacteria bacterium, assembly GCA_905236375.1. Taxonomy (GTDB): domain Bacteria; phylum Pseudomonadota; class Alphaproteobacteria; order RUG11792; family RUG11792; genus CAJOOW01. Next base: position 13,103 of record CAJOOW010000003.1, read on the forward strand.
GAAAAATAATTATTTTCATGTCTCGCCCAATTTGAGATCATTCCATAATTAAAGTGTGCCATAAAAAATGTTTAAATTACTATAATTTTTTAACAAATTCTTTACAGATCGTAGATAAAATCACCGCCATCGGAACAGAAATGAAAATTCCAATAGTTCCCAAGATTGAAACGCAAGCGCAGATTGAAAAAAGAAGCCAGGCCGGTTGAATTCCTGTGCTTTTACCAATGAACTTCGGCGTTATAAAGTTCGAATCCAAAAATGGGATAACAATATAAAGCGCAATAGTAATAACATAAAGATAAGAGGAGGAATAATTCTCCAAGGATGTAGCTAATGTCGTTAATAATCCAATCAAAGGGCCAAAAAACGGTGCAATTGACAAAACCCCTGATGTTATGCCACAAACTATATATCGATCAGCTCCAATAACCCACAATCCAATTGTATAGGCTGAAGCTAAAATCAAACAGACAATCAACTGGCCCCTAATATATTTTCCAAGTTTTGAATTTACCTTCTTGATTGTTTCGATAAATGTTGGAGAAGCAAATTTCTTTAAAACAGTATCAAACGAATCTTCGACTTTTTGCCAATCTTTCAGAAGATAAAAGGTTATGATTGGAGTCATAAAAACGAACATAATTATATAAACAAATGTCATCCCAGTATCTATAAAAGTTGGAATATGCCTTGGCAAATTTGAAGCAAGTTCAATAAGATACTTATCAAAAACGGTTCCAACATCAAAAGTCTTGTCTATTCCAACTGACAAAGCCAATCCATTAAGATGGTTATTTATATAAGCTGGAAGTGATTTGAGAAGCCCTGGCAAGCTTTGCATTATAAAAATTGCTGCATTTTTCAGAAGAGGGATTAGAAAGATTGCAAAGAGTGACACAACAAAAACAATTCCCAAAACAATAATAGCAGCAGAAAAAGTTGTTGATATATGCAAGGTTTTAGATAGCTTTTTCAGTGGCACGTGGAATGAATAAGCAAGAATAATTGCTATAAAAAAAGGAATTATCCATTGCCCCATTTCGTAACACAAAACAATTAATACTAAGGAAAGAAAAAAGTTTATCAGCAGTTTTGATTTTTTTGTCCGTTCCATTTGAAGCCATGCAATACTACTCGACTTTTTGATTATATCATCGCAAATCACTTTGATCTAGATAATGAAAAAAAAAAAAAAA
>CAJOOW010000004.1 GCA_905236375.1 uncultured Alphaproteobacteria bacterium
ACTGCTTTGGCTTCATTTACAAATCCCATTGCTATATAGCATTCAATCAAGCGCAACATTGCTTCAGGAGCATGAACTGTATCTGAATAATTATCGATGACGGAATTCAGTCTTCCAACAGCTGCTGCATAATTTATTCGCTTTTGATAGTATCTCGCAACGAAAACCTCACGTCCAGCCATTTGGTTTCTTAGAATTGTTATTTTTGCTTTCGAGTCTTTGACGTATTTTGAATCAGGATATCTGTTGCAAAGCTCTTCAAAATAGGAGAGAGCTGTGATTGTTGCGTCTTGGTCTCTTTCGACTATTGGCATTTGCTCATAATTAATTAAGCCAAGCATATAGATTGCGTATGGAACTTTTGAATGAGTCGGATGAGTTTTTACGAAAATTTCATAGGATGAAGTTGCTTCATCGAATTTTCCTTTCTTGTAGTAGCAATCTCCGGCTAAGAGTTGCGCATCTGCGATCAATTTGGAATAAGGATGAAGTTTTTCTAGCTCTTCAAATATTTTTGCTGCGTCACTATAATTTCCTGTTTCCATCTCCACTTTGCCTTTTGCAAAGATTTCTTCCGCTGAATTTTTTTCCATAGCTTCATAATCGATATCTTTTGAGCATCCAGCCAAGAGAAGCATTGCAGCAATCGCGAGAAGTTTTTTCATCTTAGTTAATTTAACAATCAATAAGCCACTTCTTTATGATACCACAATTTGCATATGAGGTCTTGAGTTTTATCATTTATCGAGTCTTTAGATTTTTAGCTAGGAATTTTTTTTAATCAGCTATCTCATCAAATTGCCGAACTTTGTCAATCTTCCATCAAAGAAAAGTTCAACATTTCCAATCGGACCGTGGCGCTGTTTTGCTACTATAATTTCTGCCTTGTTTTTCACAGCTTCTTTTTCGATTAGCCATTTATTATGAGCTTCGGTGCCTTTTGTTGGCTCTTTTCTGTCTTTATAGTATTCTTCTCTGAAAACAAACATGACAACGTCGGCATCTTGTTCAATTGATCCAGATTCCCTTAAATCCGAAAGCTGTGGCTTTTTATCATCTCTTTGCTCAACAGCACGAGAAAGCTGAGATAACGCAAGAACTGGAACGTTTAACTCTTTTGCCAAACCTTTTAATGCTCTTGTGATCTCTGAGATTTCTTGGACTCTGTTTTCTGAACGATTTCGAGAATTTCCTGGATCAATAAGTTGAAGATAATCGATTACTACAAGGCCTATTTCCTTTTTGCGCTTGAGTTTTCGAGTTCTGTTTCTTATCTGAGAAATAGTCAAATTCGGAGTATCATCAACATAAAGTTCTAACTTATCGAGATCTTTGCTTATAGTTACAAATTTGTCGAAAGAATCCTTTGGGATTTCACCACGGCGAATGCTGTCAGAAGGAATCCCCGATTCAACTGCCAAGATTCTTGTCGCAAGCTGTTCAGCTGACATTTCAAGGGAGAAGAAAACAACTCCTGTTCCGCCATCTGTTTTTTCGAGCTTAGCCTTTGCAGCATTAAATGCAATTCCTGTTGCAAATGCCGTTTTCCCCATTGAAGGGCGACCGGCTAGTATGATCAAATCGGAATTTTGAAGGCCTCCAAGACAACGATCAATCATATGAAATCCGGAAGTAACTCCGATAATTTTGCTGTCGTTTTTAAAAGCTTCGGCAGCAACTTCGATTGATTCAGAAAGTGCATCTTTGAAGGAAATCATTCTGCCATTTCCGGAAACTCCCGTTGCAAGATCGTATAGCTCTTTCTCCGTATACTCTATGACCTCTCTGGCTGTTTCAGAAGCATCTATGTTTTGAGCTTTATCAATTGTTCTGCTGCTGATTTCAACAATCTGTCGTCTCAAATAGAGTTCGTGAATGATTCTTGCATAATCAGCAACTCCAGAAAGATTTATAACAGAATCAACAAGATCAAGAAGATATTTTTGTCCGTTTGCTTTTTGAAAGCTTTCATCAGATTTCAAATACGATGTAATCGTGATTGGATCTGCAACAGATCCTGAATCACGAATTCTCAATATTGTATTAAAAATCTTTTCGTGAATTTCCGCTGAAAATTGATGAGCTCTAAAATTATCAGGAATATCATCGATAAGTTTGTTATCGAGGATCAATGTTCCTAAGAGAGCCTGTTCAGCCTCAATGTCGTGTAGGATCGCGTTCTTCATGCAATCTATTCTATCACAAGCAAATTTGATGTCTAATGATTTTATTTTGATAGGTTATGTCTTCCGAAATCACTGTAGGTTCCCCTGGCGGTGTCATCAACTGTTTGCCGGTGTGAGGCCAACTTTCTAAT
>CAJOOW010000005.1 GCA_905236375.1 uncultured Alphaproteobacteria bacterium
CCGCCACTTTTTTGATATGTACTCACCAGAAATTATGGAATTTGTCATTTCCTCGGCGGAAAAACTAATAGATGGCGCAGAAATTCCAATTTACGCAGCTGTAGCGATTGACTCTAAAATAATTGCAGCTTCATCAAACGAAGTTGAAAAAAACAACAAATCTTGGCATCATGCGGAGTTTCTCGCAATTACAAAGGCTTGTGAAATATTAGGGACGAAATATCTTGACACAGCGAGTCTATATGTAAATCTTGAACCATGTGCCTTCTGTGCTGCTGCTTTAGAAAAAGTTAGAATAAAAAATATTTTCTATGCTGCTTATGATCATAAATGCGGGGCAATAATTCACGGAGTAAGATTTTTTGATAATTCAATGATAAAACCCAATATAATAGGCGGGATTCAAGAACAAAGGGCATCTGAATTATTAACAAGATTTTTTAAAAAATTAAGAAATGCGAAGAATGGATGAAGAAGCGATAAGGTTAAACAAAGCGATGGCAAATCTAGGGATTTGTTCAAGAAGAGAGGCTGACAGAATAATTGAATCCGGCAGAGTTTTTATAAATAACTCAAAAGTAACTGAAATAGGCATTAAGGTTTCTGAAGGCGATAAAATAAAGATTGGAGATAAAGAATACATATTCACAAGAAAAAAGAAAACAAGAGTCTGGCTCTATTATAAGCCTGTTGGACTTGTGACAACTCATCAAGATGAAAAGGGACGCCCTACCGTTTTTGATGATGTAAGCTCTAAGATTAGCGAACGAGTGATCTCAGTTGGCAGACTCGATTTAAATTCTGAAGGCCTATTGATACTAACAAACGACAGCGAATTTGCGAGAATGGCTGAATCTCCTAAAAATAAATGGGAAAGACGTTATAAAGTAAGAGTTTTTGGAAATCTAACAAAAAGCATTATAGAAACTCTTGGAAAAGGAATTACGATAAATGGGATCAATTACGCCCCAATTACAGTTAATGTTTTAAGAAAATCTAATGGAAAGAATCATTGGGTTGAATGCACTTTAACAGAAGGCAAAAACAGGGAAATTCGGAAAGTTTTCAATCATTTTGGCATTGCTGTCAATAAATTGATTCGAATTCAATATGGCCCATATGTTTTAGAAAATATGCAACAAGGCGAAATAAAAGAGACAACAAAAATAACATTCAAATAATCCATTCAATCGTTTTTAAACAAGTATTTTGAAAAAGATGTTTTTTCATCAAAACATTGTGAATGAATCTCAATTCTTGCAACACATCATCCGCTTAGGTATAATACCGATATCTTTGCTTGAACTAAGATTGATATGCCGATTATTCTTGAAATGCCATCTTTGAGTCCGACAATGGAAAAGGGAAATCTTGTTTCTTGGTGCAAAAGTGAGGGAGATGAGATTGCTGTTGGAGATGTTATTGCAGAAATAGACACTGATAAGGCAACAATGGAGGTTGAGTCGATATACAAAGGCATTTTGGCAAAGATCATTGTTCCGGCAGGAACTCATGATGTTGCAGTCAGAACTCCAATTGCTGTAATAAAACAAAAGAAAGATTCTGATGAAGATGTTCAAAAAGCCATTGAGTCAGCAATGAGTGGAAAAGTTGAAGAAAAGCCGGAGCTTGTTAAATCCGGAAAACCAATATCTTCTCCTGTTCCGGAAAAGTCGTTTCAAAACGAAAATTCAGATAAGATTAAGGCGAGTCCTTTAGCAAAAAGGCTGGCAAATGAATATGGAATTGATCTTTCAAGCATCATTGGAACAGGACCTCATGGAAGAATTATTAAGGAAGATGTTTTAAGCATCAAAGATTTAAAGCATAAAGTTCAGAATATTCCAAATGGAGCTAGGTATACCGATGAACCAATTTCTTCGATGAGAAGAGTAATCGCTGAGAAATTAACGAAGACAAAGCAAGAAGTTCCGCATTTTTATATGACGGTATCAGCGGATGTTTCCTCATTATTGCAAATCAGAAAGCAAATAAACGATAGCGGAAAATTTGATACGAAAATAACCGTCAATGATTTGGTAGTCAAGGCTGTTGCTTTGGCGATGTGCAAAGAGCCTTCAGTTAATGTCATGTGGAATAACGGAACTATTCGGAAGTTTTCGACGGTTGATATTGCCGTGGCAGTTGCAGTTGACGAAGGATTGATGACTCCAATAATTTGGAGCGCGGATTTAAAGACAATTGATCAAATTTCAAAAGAAATTAAAGATCTTGCGAAGAAAGCAAAGGAAAACAAATTAAAGCCGGAACAATTTATTGGAGGGAGCACTACCGTTTCGAATCTTGGGATGTTTGGAATTGATTCTTTCTTATCGATTATTAATCCACCTCAAGGAAGTATTCTTTCAATAGGACCGGCGAAAAAAGAACCAATAATTGATAAAAACGATAGTATAGAAATTGCTGACATAATAGAAATTGGATATGCGGTTGATCATAGAGTAATAGATGGTGGCAGCGCTGCTAAGTTCCTGGAAGGCCTAAAAGAAATTCTAACGAATCCGATACTACTTTTTATATAGCAAATAAAAAAAAAAAA
>CAJOOW010000006.1 GCA_905236375.1 uncultured Alphaproteobacteria bacterium
ATAGGTTATGTCTTCCCGGTTTGATACAGGTTTCGGTGCGACTAAACGGTATCGATCCACTCTAACTTTCAAATCGGTGCAGTTACTCTTTTTGTTTTTGTTCGGCCGCATAATGCTCTTTCATTCACTATGCCTTGGCCGGGTTATTAGACCAAATTTGCAAGTTTGATGGTTGTATCTTTTTGAATTTCTTATTTTTTCAAGAGGCGTTACTCGATATCTAAACTAACAGCAGGATCTATATAGTTTTTAAGCTCTCTAAACAGGGGCAGATGATGAGTTGCTCCTAGAAGTGTACTTATATTATGCATTTTGATAGTTTTGTTCGACTGATCTCAGTTTCGTAGTCTCCAAAATCGTGTTCGAGTTGATCAAGGTAGTTCAAATGACGCTTGTTGTTCCTGATCATATTTGTTATTTTTTTTATTGGCGTTATTATCGTTTGGGATGGGGCTGAAGATGCAGGTAATCCTTTGCTGGCGTTTTCTATAGAGTCAAAGTATTCGTGTATCTTTTTACAATACTTATCATGTTCTTCTTTATGATATTCATTTATCATCCAAAATGGCATAATGATTTTTTACTTCGGAGCACCGTTTATTTTTATTCCTTTTTTGAGTGTGAAGATCGTTTCTGGCTTCGATTCTATACCATTAGGATCGCATGCTAGTATGTTTGCTTCGTATAATTTTTTGTTATCGGATCATAGGTTGTCATTACTATAATATTTGGCATTGTGTCTATTTCTAAGCTATATGTCACGTATTCGCTATCTTGTCTTTCAAATTTATATTGCTCGGTTCCTGAGAGTTTTTTCTGTTGAATTGAGTTTTTACAGATATAGAGGAGATACTCATTTCCGCATACGTTTTTTAAGTATATTTGTACGTCATTTATTGCATCTTCTATGATTTGTTTGTATTCAAAGCCACAATGCATCATTATTAATTTTCCTATCAAGTTCAAAGTGGACCCAGATCGTCTTCCGTACAGAAGATCCCCATAGGAGTACTCACAAGCCCCGGAGGAAAATACGAAGCTCTTCATATCCTGAATGATGCGCCTCCCGTCTTCATTTTTATAATATTCGTCTGATTGCAGGAATTTATATTTGTCTGATTGCAGTAATTCTTCCGCTAATTTCTGTTGCTTTGCTAACTTATTTGTGTCTTTAGAAGCTTTATCTAGTCGCATTTTACGATATTCCTCAAACTTTTTAGATATACTGTCTTTGACGTATTTACCGAGTGCGTCTAAAACAATTTCTCCGAAGTCATTCGGATCAGGTCTTAAGGCAAGGCTTAGATAATTAACGAATAATATGTAATTCCAATTCTCTGGAGTTAGATTTTTTACAGCTTGTTTATCACTAAAATCAACTCCGCAATTGATAAGTTTGCGCCCATAGTCATCATCATAATAAACAATCCTCTTCTTAGACTTTTATCTTTCAATAATTGAGGAATCGTTTTATAAACAGTCTCTCTGAATTTGTCACTGTTTCTCCAAGATGTGTTAGGGATTGAGGAATCACTCGGCCGAATGTCATCTATATAATCAAGTTGACTATTATGCGATTTCCAACTTTCATCAAAAATGAAATCAGCATAATCATCAATATTATTTTATTATTGGTTCATGTTCAGATGCCATCGCATTGCATTCAATAGCCAACACAACAAATCCAATAATTGCGGATATTTCAAGTTTACTAAAAAACATTTTATATTGCTATAAACAACCGTCCTATTTTAATTATAACACAGAAAAAAGGACAAACAAGGATTCTTTTGAATTTATAGATGGCAAGACAATTTTAAAAAGCAGCCATAGATTTTTGGATGTTGTTTGTTATATAATCAGAAATGTCTGAAAGTCAATGGGTTGATGGGAGAAAAAAATTACGACGAAGATGAAACTTGAACAAACAAATTTTTAACGACAAATAAAAAGCCACTTAGATGCGAAAAACTCAACTTCGGATAGCAATTTCTGAATTCTCTAGGAAAATCAGCAATTCACTGCTATAATCGACCACATGATGAAATAAAAGTTTTTAAGGTTTTTATGACGAGTTCCGACAGCAGAAAGTTTGCGTTTTTGTCAATATCCCTTTGCTGGCTATTTTATATGTTTAGTTATATCGCTAGGGTTGAGCCTAGTGTTTTGCAAAATGATCTCATGGCAGAATTTGGAATTACCTCAACAATCCTCGGTGTAATAATCTCAATGGCTTATTTCCCATATGTCATAATGCAAATTCCTTGCGGAGTCATAACAGACAAACTCGGAACAAAAACAGTCGTTTCAGTAAGCTATGCGTTATGTTCAATAGGCGCCCTTATTTTCGCTTCAGCTAATTCAGTTGCTCAGTTGGAAATTGGAAGATTTTTGATAGGCCTCGCTTCAGCGCCAGCGTTTTTATGTTGCGGAAAAGTAGCCTCCGATTTCTTCGATAAAAGAAAATATGCGATGTTAATGGGAATTGCAATGTGTCTTGGATGCCTTGGAGGAATTCTCGGAAGTTCGCCAACGGCTTGTCTTGTTGCGAAATTTGGATGGAGATTAACAACTTATATACTAGCTGCTTTCGGAGGGGTTCTAACTGTAATTACAATCCTCTTCATGAAGAGCAAACAAACACAAAAAAAGAAAGAAAACAACCTCTTAACAGGTCTTAAGACAATTGCAAGAAATCCAAAAGCTTGGATTTTAGGATTTTATGGAGCAATGACATATTTGCCATTAAGTGCCTTGGCTGAGCTTTGGGTCGTTCCTTTTATGCAACAACGCTATGGAATAAGCACAGAAAAAGCCGCAATTTCTTCAATAATATTATTTATCGGATTTGCTCTAGGCGGGATTATTTCAGCTTGGATGGCAGAAAAAATCAATAGCTACAAGAAAACAATCATCATTTTCACTCTTGGAATAATTATCGCATTTTTGATTGCTATATATAATGATGCAATTGATTTCAACGCATGCTTGATAATGCTATTCATAGGAGGCACTTGCGCTGGATCAAACACCTTGGCATTTACGATTGCTTATGATCTTGTTCCAGCGGAATTTGGAGGAACATCAGCAGGATTTTTAAATGCTTTAGTAATGTTCAGCGGATGCATTTTCCAGCCTCTTCTTGGAAAGTTATTGGATTTCTTCAGAAATGGAATGGTAACAACAGAAGGAGCGCCTATTTATAACCTATCGATGTATCGAAGCGCGTTTTTATTCGTCATTGCTGGTTTGTTTCTTGCAATAATTGCGACTTTTTTCATTCACGATGTTAAACATAAGGAAGAAAATTAAAGTTGGCAAGACATATTCCAAGGATCTATTGCCAAAATCTATCCGGGCAAACTTTTGAAATTCCTGATTTTCAAAGACAGCATCTGATTTCTGTTTTGAGATTAAAAGAGGGATCGCAATTTCTGGCTTTTAATTCAAAAGATGGCGAATGGCTTTGTAAAATAGAAAATATCAAAAAATCTTCTATAAAAGCAAGAAAGATTGAAATAAAAAGACAATTCAAGAAGGCTCCAAATCTTGCATTGGCGATATGTATCATAAAACCCGATAATATGAAACTTGTCATTGAAAAAGGCACAGAACTCGGCGTTACTGATTTTTATTTAATCAGAAGCGAATATACCAACGCAATTTGCAACGAAGAGAAATTGAAAGCGATTGCAATATTGGCCTCCGAACAATCCGAACGGCTTGATATTCCAATTATTCATTCAGAAAATTCATTGAAAGATTTTATCGATGCATTGCCGCCTCATTTCAAATGGTTTTCCGCGATTGAACGAATGAAAGATCCTGCAGAACTTTCCGATATGAAACAGGAGACCGGATTTATTATTGGCCCAGAAGGCGGTTTTTCCGAAAATGAAAAAGAACTTCTTAAAGCAAAAACAACCCAGATTTTGCTATCAAAAAATATTCTAAGATCTGAGACAGCCGCAATTGTTTGTCTAGCAGCATACAATTTTTTATTAGCTAAGTAATCACACCTTGTGAAAAGAAAAACAATTAAATTGCGACGGAAACTTCTTTTTGTTTTTGAGACGCTTTTTTCATTACTCTTTTTTTCGGAGCTTTTTGCGTTTCTTGAGCAGGCTCCTGAGACTGTTTGGCATTTTCTGTTGTTGAAGTCTGATTATCAGTGCTAGATTGTTCAGAAATATTTTGCTTCTGAGAAGAGGAAATCTGCTGTGGTGTTTGAGCTGTTTGTGGAAATTTTTCAGATAGAATTCTTCCATAATGCTCTGCAAACTGCAAATTATATTCTTTTAAGATCCTATCCCCAGAAGTTGAAGCTTCTTTTGCAAGATTGAGATATCTAGCCCTTAGAGCTTGATAATATGCTCTATTTTTCCCATTATTATTAATATTTTTCTCTTTCATTTCTCGATTCTAAAAAAATACATGAATTGATCAAAGCATGCTAAAAAACCTTGCTTCTACATCTATGATACCTCTAAGGGATAAAACTATCCAGAAAAAATTGCAAAATCGAATCAAAAATTTCAAAATAGTTGAAACTGAACAACAAAAAGCTTCAAAAAGCATGAATTTTGTCAGACGAAAGTTGATATCTTTGGATTTTATTAAGCTCACATAACTTGAAAAATCTCTGATATTTAAATAGAATCATGACATTGATTTTGTTATGTGTGGTTAAGCCCTATGATTTCCGAAACTTTCCGATATCTTAAAGAAGAGATTACAAATTTAGACATTTTTAAGGTTGTCTTTGAAGATACTACACCTATCAAAAATCTGGCTCAAAAATTCACAGACTGCGAAAAAGTCTTAGTATTTGGGACAGGAGGCTCAAGTCTCGGGGGAAAATGTTTAGTAAATTTTCAGGCGATGACTACTGGATGTGATCCAAGAGTTCTTTTTATTGAAAATGTCGATGTGCTGCATTTCCTGAATATTGTAAAACGTTGTGATCCTAAAAAAACGGGGGTTATAGTAATTTCAAAATCAGGCAGGACAACGGAAACTCTGATGCTTTTTTTAACACTTTGTGAAATCTGGAAAGATTTTGATTATGCACATAAGGCTATAGCGATAACAGAATTTTCTGAAAATAACGATTTGAGGATGCTTGCGGAATCAAAAAAAATGGAAATTATTGAACACAATCCGCGAATTGGAGGGAGATTTTCGGTTTTTTCAGTTGTCGGATTACTTCCTGCTTCAATTGCTGGAGTCGATATTGATCTCTTTAAACAAGCAGCGAGAGATGTTTTGAAAGATATCATTGATTGCTCTGATTCCGAGGAATGCGCGATTTTTAATGATATTTGCTCTTTATATCAAGATCATTTTAAGAGCGGAAAGGTTAACGAGCTAGTTATTATGGCTTATTCCGATATGCTTGAAGATTATGAGAAATGGGCTGTCCAATTGTTTTCAGAAAGTCTCGGAAAAACCGAAAACTTCGGAATAACTCCGATTAGGGCTATTGGGACAGTTGATCAACACTCAATGCTTCAGCTCTTTTTAGGAGGACCTCCAAACAAGGCTTTTAATATTATCATTCCGCTTTATGAAACTAGCTCTTTTGTTGTTAATTCACCGATTCACGGAAGAATTTTAGATCAGCTAAATGGTCATGGAATCAAGGATTTATTGATGGCTCATGCAAAAGCGACAATTGACGTATTGAAGAAAAAAGGTCCGGTTAGAGTTAATATCTTCAAGGAATCAAATGTTTCAATGCTTGGTAATTTAATGATGCAAGATTTTGTGGAAGTTGTTTTGATCGCAAAACTTGCAGAGGTTAATCCATTTGATCAGCCAGCTGTTGAAGAATCCAAAAAAATTGCAATGGAATATCTAAAAAATCAGAGAAGCTAGTTAAAGTTCATTTAATATCTGTGATCTTGATTTTTTGAATAGCCAGATGATTTCGTAAAATTCTCCTAGACAAGTTTGAGCCTGTATTGTATCATCAAACTCAGTTGTTGATGCCCAGATAGCTCAGTCGGTAGAGCAAGAGACTGAAAATCTCTGTGTCGTTGGTTCGATTCCATCTCTGGGCACCACTTCTCGTAGTTGATTTATGAAATATTCCAAAGAGTTTTATGAAGCAACAGATGTAAGGCGCTCGTGCTTTGTATTTGCCTCAGCAGGTTCGGGAAAAACAAAGATTCTAGTCGACCGGTATATAAAATCATTATTTCTTGGAATAAATCCAAAAGACATACTCTGTATTACCTATACGAACGCAGCTGTTTTTGAGATGGAATCCAGAATTTCAGATATTCTTGAAAAATTGTATCTTAATGAAAATGGATTTACAGAGAGGTATTTAAAAGAGACTTTGAATCTTTCGAAGATTTCAAGGGCCGATATTGAAAAGGCTGAAAGTTTGTTTTTTGATTTTCAAAATAGCCTGTCTCAATTAAAAATTATGACAACACATTCCTTTTGCCAAATGCTATTGCAACAATTTCCTCTGGAATCGGAGATTTTTCCAAATTTCAGAATTATAAATGACATTGAAGCATTAAGTCTTTTGAAAGAAGCAAAAGACACTGTCTTGGCTAAACTTCCAGAGGAGATAATCAAGAAGTTAGCTGGGACGATATCGATCAAAACACTTGAAGATTTCATTGATCAAATTTATCAATTTCTGCCAAAGTTCGTCGACTTTTTTAACGTTCACAATTCAATGGATGAATATGAATTAGAAATTTCAAAGCTGTTTAATTTGGATTCTTTTCAAGAATTTTCAAAAGAGCAGGAAAATTTTATCAATGAATTTTTTAAAAATGATGACCTAGAAGAAATTTATCTAACGACAACTGGGTCATTGAGAAAAAAGATTCCATACTCTGATAACCCGATTTCGTTGCAGATTGCTAAAATTGTTAGTGAAAATGTTATAAGACGAAACAAACTTAAAACTATTGATAAAACATGTTCATTTTTAAGATTAGTAAAAGAGATTGTCGAAGAATATCAGAATCTGAAGAAATTCAATAATGAACTAGATTTTTCAGATGTGCTTTATCAAACAAAGTTTCTTTTAACAAAGAGTTATGCAAAAGATTTTGTTATATCAACGATTTGTTCTCAAATTAAAGCCATCATGATTGATGAAGCTCAAGATTTGAGCCTGATTCAGTGGGATCTAATTTATCTTTTTGCTGAGGATATCTTTTCAGATCCAAGTTCGCAGAAGACCATTTTTGTTGTTGGAGATATCAAGCAGTCGATTTATCGTTTTCAAGGGGCAGATTGTAAATTGTTTGCTGAATGTTATCAGAAGACATCAGAAATTTTTAAAGCATCAGGTAGGGAGCTTAAAACCGTTTTTCTTAGTGTAAATTATAGGTCGTTACCTGAAATTCTGAAAAATGTTGATAGAATTTTTGAAGGAGAAATTGCAAAATTCGCATTTGAAAGCGACATTATTCAATATCAAAAGCATCTTCCCTTTAGATCTTCAGATATTGGAAAAGTTGAAATTATAAAATGTGAAGATGCGGAAAACATAGCTCTTGAGATTGCAAAGTTAATTTCAGCAAAAACGACCGAAAATTCCATAATTCTTGCCAGGGAGAGAACGGACCTTTCTCGAAATATTATGAAAGAGATTTCAAATTTAGGACTGAAAATCGCTCCACCAGATAGAATCAGCCTTAATGAAAGTGTATTGGTTATGGATCTATTGGCTGTTGCGGATTTTTGTGTTGATCATAATAACGATTATGCTTTCTGTTGTGTGATGAAAAGTCCTTATATCTTTGAAAATCCGTTAACTAATGATGAATTTTTTGATTTGTTGTATAACAAAACTTCATCAACTTATGAAAATTTAAAATTGAAATTTCCGCTTCAATATTCAAATTTGCAAGAACTCATCTCAGATTTTGACGAAAACAACTTGCTAAAATTCTTTTATTATCTAGCAAATAGGCTAATCAATCTTACTCAAAATGAGAGTCATATCTTGAGTGCTTTTCTTGACGAGGTTAAGAATTTTGCAAAAAATAATTCTGAAAGCATTCCGGAATTCTTAGATTATATAAAATCAAGAGAGATAAAAATCGCGAATCAAGGGATCACAAAATCGGGTTTGAGGCTATCGACAATTCATGGGGCAAAGGGATTAGAAGCCCAGACAATTTTCCTTTTAGATTTTGATATTAAAGTTGCTAAATCTAAGGTTAGGTTTCTTTTCTCAGATGGACTATTTTTCATTAAACCATCTCAAAAAGAATCATTTTTTGAAATTAATCAAATATCGAATGATGAATACAATCATGAAGAAAGAGAGCTATTCAGACTCCTTTATGTTGCAATGACTCGAGCGAAAGATAATTTATATGTTTTAAGTTATAGCCAGAATTGTAATAATATGGTTTCAAATTTAATAGGGGCTAATAATTCATCGTTGAAT
>CAJOOW010000007.1 GCA_905236375.1 uncultured Alphaproteobacteria bacterium
ACCTATATCTATCCTCTTAAGAGTAAAGGTGGAGTAAGTATTGTATCTACCAATCTCATCCTTGATGATGAGACTGATCCAGTCATCTGGAGAGGTCCAATTATTGCAGGACTCGTAAAACAGTTTTATACCGATGTCGCTTATGGCGAGGTTGATTATATGTTTATAGATCTACCTCCAGGAACAGGAGATGTTCCTTTAACTGTTTTTCAATCAATGGAGATTGATGGCATCATCATCGTTACTTCTCCTCAAGATCTTGTATCTATGATCGTCTCTAAAGCCATCAAGATGGCCTCTCAAATGAATATTAAAGTACTTGGTATTGTGGAGAACATGTCATATGTCGTCTGTCCTAAGTGCGATGAACATATCGAAGTGTTTGGTCATTCTAAACTTGAAGAAGTTGCTTCTAAATATAAGCTAAAGATATTAGGTAGAATACCTTTAGACAATAAGCTCGCAGAAGCTTGTGATAAAGGTGATATTGAATCAATCAAAGATCAATATTTTGAATTAGATTTTTGAAATAAATATATAAAAAATAATTATTAAATATATAAAAATATCTATTTTTTCTTCGCGTGCGCAAACCTTATAATTAAGTAAATTTTATATAGAAAAAATCATTTAAAAAAATATTAAAAAAGGTATTGACAATATATTTCTGTTGGGGCATAATTGATATCACCCACACCTGAGAAATCGGGTGAGGTGAGACAAAAGTAACGATAGTTACTTATGTCTCAAATCTAGGTAAATCAACCAACGCGAAAGAAGAAGTTGATACAGCGGAGCCGAGGCTTAAAAGCTAAGGAATAATGGTTGTACTAGTAAGAATGGTTAGCAATAATCATTCAGGGCAAATTCCTCCCTCATAGAAGTGGTAGCTGAGTTAGGACTATACAGCATAAAGCCACCGCCCGTCACGAACAAAGAGGAAGAGATATAAGAGGTAATAGCTTATATCAAGACTGAGCCAAGTTAAAGTCAACTCAAAGCTTGGAATAAGTTAGGCTAAACACCTAGCGAACAAAAGAAGGTCATAGAAGTCCAGCCCCAGGAAGAACGATCAACCAAATAGACGAAGTTGATAGTGAGGTTCTAGGATTAAATGCCTAGTTAGTGATCGAAGGGACTTGTTACTAGTAAGTAGTAATAGAAGGGTGTTCCTCCCTGATACAGTGGTAGCTGAGTAAAGCTTGACAGTGTAAACGCCACCGCCCGACAAGAACAAAGAGGAAGAAAGATTCCTGATAACTAAAAGGATCAGGACAAACCTAATCCACATAGCTCAACTAACGTGTGGAGATAGTCAAAGCAAGTTGCAAACTCCCAACATTGCTTGATGAAGAAATGGAATAGTAAGCTTAAGACTAGACAAGACCTTCAAGTCCCTAAATTGAGGGGGGACTTCTAAAGAGTAAGAAGCTTTAGTTAAATGAGGGCACTAGCAAAGGGTTATAATGAAAGTTATAACCATCGGTACGTCTCTCAATGATGGGTAACCATTACCGGCCTCCGCGTAGAAGTTTGACGGAATAAGCCCGGCACCGGACAAGACGAAGAGGGAAAAAGCTCTGAAGCTAATAACTAAGAGAAACTGGCCATCGATACGCTATTCAATTCAAAACGTGTCGGAAAAAGAAGCATCACCAGTCAGAAAGAACTTAACTTGGGTATATCGAAAGATGTGCAACGGTTTGTGGTCAAGAGTGAGCCACATTTTTTTTGCACTTTTTTAGAACCTAATATTATTTATACCCTTCTATTGATGGGTATTATGTGATAAACTACCAAATATGAAGAAAAAATTAACTTATATTTCTTTATTTAGTAGTGCAGGAGTTGGTTGTTATGGGTTTAAGGAGACCGGTTTTGATTGTATTGCTACAAACGAGTTGATAAAGAGACGTATTGACGTACAAAAATATAATAAAAAATGTAAATATGACACCGGGTATATTTGCGGAGATATTACCAAAAACGAAACAAAACAACTATTAATTGATGAAATAAATCTTTGGAAAGCAAAAGAAAATATCAATGAAGTAGACGTTGTTATAGCAACACCACCGTGCCAAGGTATGTCTGTTGCTAATCATAAAAAAACAGACAAAGAAATAATAAGAAATTCACTTGTTGTTGAATCTATTAAAATAATTAACGAAATAAAACCGCGTTTTTTTGTATTTGAAAACGTCCCTTTGTTTTTAAAGACCATTTGTACTGATATCGATGGAATTGATAAGCCGATATCTGAGGCAATATGTAGTAACTTGGGCAGAACATATAACTTTATTGGAGATGTTATTAATTTTAAAAACTACGGGTCTAATTCAAGCAGAAGAAGAACATTGGTTATAGGTGTTAGAAAAGATATTAACTGCAATCCTAAATCACTTTTTCCGGCCGTTTCGAGAGTAAAAACACTAAGGGAGACGATAGGACATCTAATGCCCCTCAATGAACCATATCAGTTTGACCCAAACGACGTATACCATTTTTTCAGAGCATACCCAAATAAAATGAGGGGGTGGATCTCAGCAACTCCAGAGGGTTGTTCGGCCTTTGATAATAAAAAAGCAGAGGAGAGACCACACCAAATTGTTGATGGGAAAATTGTAGAAAATGTAAGAAAAAATTCTGACAAATATACCCGAACACGTTGGGACGAAGTGGGTCCTTGCATACACACAAGAAATGACCAGCTTGCTAGCCAAAAGACTATCCACCCATCTGACGATAGAGTTTTTAGCATAAGGGAATTAATGATTTTGATGACTATACCAGATAATTTCCTGTGGTCACAATATTCAACCAAAGAATTAAATGTATTATCAAACGAAGAAAAAAGAGCTTATTTGAAAAAAGAAGAAATTAAAATACGACAATCGATAGGGGAGGCCGTTCCGACTATCATTTTTAAACAAATTGCAAATAATATTAAAAAATGGAACTCAAATCAAAATTAAACTTAACCAAAATTAAAGTCATTATAAAGGATAATCAGTTGACCACCACTGAAAAGATTATTCATTTTTTAAAAAACTCCCAATACCAGTATTCATATTTTGACCTATCTAAAATAGCAGAAAATGCAAATCAATTAAGGACAGAGAATTCTGCTTATTATACGGACGAAGAACTGTTGACCTTGATTGAAAAAGAATTACCAGACATCAAAAAAGATACTATCCGTATTTTAGAACCGTCAGTTGGTGTCGGCAACTTCTTACCAATTTTATTTAGAAAATACAGATCAAGCAAACTAATAATTGATGTTGTAGACATAGATAAAGATTCACTTGAGATTTTGAAAACTCTTCTTGAATTATATAAGGTTCCGAACAACGTGAAAATTAACTATTATGGACATGATTTTTGTGATTGGAAAATAAATAAGCATTATGATTTGGCTGTTGGCAATCCTCCGTTTAGTAAAATCAAGAAAACATATTTCGAAAGAATTGACCTCAAATATTTTCAAAACCTCAAATCAACTAATTTAGCGTCGTATTTTTACGAGAAGTGTTTATATTGTTCAGATGTTGTTTGCATGGTGATGCCTAAAAACATTCTTAACACACCTGAATTTTGTGATACCAGAAAATATCTTCAAACAAAAGATGTTCAGGCGATAGTTGATTTTGGCGAAAAAGGTTTTAAGGGTGTTTTGGTTGAAACCATCTGTATCAAGACATCAAACGTAACTAAAGGTGATTACACGGACGTTTATTCATTAACAAAAAAAATAAAAGTTAAACAATTGCATGATTACATTTTTGATAACCAAATGCCTTATTGGATTATTTACAGAAATAGTTTTTTTGACACTTTTGCCGATAGTTTAGAGCTGAACGTTTTTTCTTTTTTTAGAGACAGGCAGCTTACAACAAAAAATACCACAAAAGAAAATGAGGCAATTAGGGTTTTGAAATCCAGAAATATTTCTGACGATGGACAACGTGTTATAAATATAAAAGGATATGATGAATACATCTCAACAGAAGAAGTAGAGAACAAATTGGTTTATAGTTATTTAAACAAAGAAAATGTGTATTTAACTCCAAACATGACGTATAAGACTAGATTGATGGCCAAACCAAATGGTTGCCTTGTAAATGGTTCGGTTGCTATACTTATTCCTAAGAGAAATATAATGTTAAGTAAAGAAGACTTGTTGTTTTTCAGTTCTGATAACTATAGGGAGTATATGCAGATCGCAAGGAATTATCAAACCAGAACACTAAATATAGATTCAACATCCATCTTCTTTTATGGAATTAAAAAAGCAAAGGCGATAGAAAAATAAATGAAAACCATTGTCCTAAGATACTCTGATAGTTTTGCACCAAATAACGGTTCGTTGTTTGAACATGAAAAAATATTGAATGAAAACGGATATGTTTGGTGGGGAAAAAAGGGACCAAGAATATCGCCAAAAGTGATTAGTGATTTATTTAGTGACGGACAAAGCAAAATCCTTTTAATCAGGGGTGGTAGCTCTGAAAAGTACTGGGCAATCGTGGAAGAAATAGTTGACGAGTGTCCTCAACCCTCTTATGTTCCAGAGTACTATAGGAAAGAACTTGTTTTTTATGGTAGTTTCTTGAAAATCATTCAATTTGTAAAAGCCGATGATGATATTCTGGATCATTGCTATGTGTACACTACCGGCAAATGCATGGCTGATATTATTAACAAAGCAATGGCTTCATATTATATTGTAGAGGTAAAATAATGCCCATTTCGATACCACAAAATATAATAGATTTGGTGAATAGTCACAATTATGATGTGCGTATTTCTAATTACGGAAGGTGGTTTGATCAAAAGTGCACACCTAACGTTTTGTCTTTTGTTTCGGATTGTTTGGTCGTGTTTCTTGAAAACAATCCAGATGTTTCGCAATTTAGGGTAGTTGATGTCTGGCATTCTGAATACTCCAGAGAAAATGCCATGGGTTCTTTTGGAAAACCCGACCCCTTAAATCGATCGGCGCGCAGCGAATATGATAAATTTTATAGTCAACCACTTTTAATGCTAGCTTACGCAGGGGTGTTAAAACTTATTAAAAAAGGTAACAGAAACGTGTTTGAAGTGGTTGATAGGAACATTTTAATGTATATTGCAATGCGTGACAGAAACGCCGTTGATTTTTTATATGCATATATCGATAAGGTTCTGTTAGATTCTGGGCTTAAAAATTCATTCGATAGATTTTTTACAACCCAATCCCTAGAGGAATATTGCATTTTAAAAGATAATTTTGAAAATTTTCTACACGAAAACACCCCAATTGAAGGCCATTTAGAGTGTGGACGTATTTTTACAAAAGTAGTTAATGTTCTGGCATATGCGAAAGAAAAAAGAGGTTCTGTTAAAGGCCGTATTTCTGAAACAAATATTACTCTTCCAATGCTCATGTATAAAGGAGAGAATTTCAGGGATCTTTATACAAACAAACCTCGAGGGATGACCAGGGCAGAATATCAAGCTTCACTCATCAATCAAAACCAGGGTGGCGATAGCGTGTCTTCTGCTTTCTCTGTTTATCAAACAAATAGAGCCAAACGATATGTTAGATCGTACAATATTAGGTTCAATGATAATATATCTGAAATAAAAAATTATAGCCGCGAGACCGATGAGGCGTCATATATACATCATATTTTTCCTAGATCGCAATACCCTGAAATATCTCACTATTTAGAAAATCTAATTGCCATTACTCCTAATCAACACTGGAATAAGGCTCATCCTCATGGTAATACGCAAAGAATAGACAGGAGTTTTCAACACCTTCTAATACTAGGGAAGATAGATACTATTAGAC
>CAJOOW010000008.1 GCA_905236375.1 uncultured Alphaproteobacteria bacterium
ATGTTTCCTTCCACGCAAAGAGATATTGTGAATCGATTGAATCGAGAAAGGAGCATGGAAAATGTCAGCTAAGAATTTAGACAAACGAGGTCGTTGGCGTAATATTTCTGTGGGCTTTAAAATGTCTCCGGAAGAAGCAAAGCTGCTTGATGTCAAGGTCGCAATATCGGGGTTGAGTAAGCAAGATTATATCATCAACCGATTACTCGACAGAGAAATAAATGTGCAAGCAAACCCGAAAGTATATATCGCTTTGAAACGACAACTTGAAAAAGTTTTGGAAGAATTGCAAGCGAATCATCAGTGTAAACTTTCTGATGAATTGCTCGAAATAATTCGTCAGATAAATCAAACTTTGTATGGAATGAAAGGCGAAAAAAATGACTGCCCGTGATGTATCTGCTCCAACAGATACGGACAGTCACACTATGTAATAGCAATCATAGTATAACGGATTTTTTCGCCCTTGTCAAATAAAGTGAATGTGTCTTTGAAACTGAAGGAAGTCTGGAGCCTCGCAGAGCGCAAGGCACTTTTGATGCGTAGTGTCAAAAGTGCCATTGCGTTACTCTTGGCAAGAGTAACAGAACCGGGACAGTTTGAGTTTTGAAAGACAGAGTTAAGTAAAAGAAAGACAGGTGAGAAATGACAATTTTATCCAGCATCAGCATTGAACTCGGCAAGGGTGTCATCGCTCACAATAATCGAAAATTCATTGCCGAAAATGTTGATAAAGAAAGAACAAAAAACAACATTGAATATGAAAACATTCCACTTGAAAACGCCTTTCACACACTCTTTGATGAGGCGTTGCAAAGGTATAACGACAGACAGAAAAGAACAGATAGGCAGATAGAGAATTACCTCGAACATATCCAAAGCAGCAAACAAGAAAAGCCCTTTTATGAGATCATCGTACAGGTTGGTAATCGTGAAGATATGGGAATCAATACTGTTAATGAGGGGCTTGCAAAAACAATCCTTGATGAATATATGAAAGGGTTTCAAAAGAGGAATCCTCAGCTGTTTGTGTTCAATGCACATCTTCATATGGATGAAGCTACCCCACATTTACACATTGATTTTATTCCTTTCACAACTGGAAGCAAACGAGGATTAGATACCAGGGTTTCTATGAAGCAGGCTCTGCTAAAGCAGGGGTTCAGCGGCTCCGGAAGGAGTGACACGGAGACTATGGAATGGTTACAATCCGAAAAAGAAGCGCTTTCATTGGTAATGGAACGGCATGATGTAGAGTGGGAAAATCAGGGTAATAACCGTGAACATTTATCTGTTTTGGAGTTTAAAAAAGAACAGAGGACAAAAGAAGTCAGGGCACTTGAACATAGAGTGGATGAACTTGAAACGAGAGCTGCTGCACTGACAGACTCCCTGGAAACTGTTGAACAATTAAACTCCATTGAGGAGTTTGAAGAAGAATATCAACTGCCATCTCCGCAGAGAATGGAACCGGCAAAAAGTTATATGAAACGAGTGGAAGAAAAGTTTAACAAACTCAAATCAACACTAAAATCCGCATTGGTCAAAGTGTTTGAATTAAAGAATGAGAATCAGAATTTGAAAAGAAGTTTTCGGAATCTGATTCTCGAAAACGATGAATTAAAGGATAGGTTGAAACACTATCAAAGAGAAAACCAAAAGCTTCATAAGCAGCTCAAAGAGTATAGGTTAATCAAGAGTGTTCTTGGAAACGATGCAGTCCAAAGGCTGTTGGAAAATGCGAAGAACAGAACGCAATTACAAAGGAGAGATCATAATGAAAAAGGGTTACACAGATAAGAAAACAGGCATTAGTTACACACTGGTTGGGGATGTTTATCTCCCCAACCTTGTGCTACCGCACAGTGATTATGAGATTGGCGTGTGGGGACAACGGTATTTGGAGTACATCAAAACACACCGCAAACCGTTTTACACTTCACTCAAAATGCAGTGCAAATTGAACGAGCATTTGCATGAAATAGATGTCAGAGCAAGTGAAATGTATGAGCGGATTGTGACTCGACTTGCAAAGCAGGAAGGGATCACGGAACAATTGAAAGCCGAAGATATGATGGCTTGGGTGCAGGCGATGAATAACATCTCTAACAGGGCAAGAGAGGTTGTTTGGAATGAAATTATCTAAACACTTAATTTGAAGTAGAATATGAGTTGTGAGGAGCACAACTCATATTCTTTTTCGTTGACATTATAAACTAATTAGTTTATAATATAAACGAATAAGTTAAGAGAGGATATCATAATGACAACATCGGAACAAATACGAGTACTGTGTGTAAGAAGTGGAGTGAGTTTGTCTGAATTAGCAAGAAGAATTGATCAATCTCCACAGAATTTTAATGCTAAATTGAAGAGAAACACATTGACTCAAGAGGAACTAAATCAAGTAGCTAAGGTCTTAGGAGCAACATTTGAGCAATACTTTGTTTTAGATAATGGTGAACAGGTAAAATAAGAAAGGTAAGAATATGACAGAGCATAAAATAGTTTTTGGAGATAGTAGATCAATGAGCGATATCAAAGATAAATCTGTTCAATTGATTATCACTTCTCCGCCATATTGGCAGTTAAAAGATTATGGAACTCAAGATCAAATTGGGTTTAACGATAGCTATGAAGAATACATAAATAATCTTAATCTTGTTTGGAAAGAGTGCTATCGTGTATTAGATGAAGGTTGCCGTCTTTGCATCAATATTGGAGATCAGTTTGCTCGTTCTGTTTATTATGGTCGCTATAAAGTAATTCCTATTCGAACTGAAATTATTCGCTTTTGCGAATCATTAGGTATGGATTATATGGGTGCGATCATTTGGCAAAAAACAACGACAATGAATACTTCCGGTGGTGGAGCTATTATGGGTAGTTTTCCTTATCCAAGGAATGGTATTTTGAAAATGGATTATGAGTTTATTCTATTGTTCAAAAAGTTAGGTAATGCACCTAAGCCGACACGTCAACAAAAAGAAAACTCTAAAATAACAAAAGAAGAGTGGCAAGAATATTTTTCATCACATTGGCA
Source organism: uncultured Alphaproteobacteria bacterium (assembly GCA_905236375.1). GTDB lineage: Bacteria > Pseudomonadota > Alphaproteobacteria > RUG11792 > RUG11792 > CAJOOW01. The sequence goes on from CAJOOW010000008.1 coordinate 3,044, forward strand.
TTTTAATGGTGTAAAGCAAATGGGACATATTGCTATGTTCCCGGAAGAATTACCAAAAAGATTGATAAAAATGTTCTCTTTTGAAGGTGAAACGGTTTTGGATCCTTTTGCAGGGAGCGGAACAACTTCTTTAGCTGCAAAACACTTAGGTAGGAATTCAGTAGGCTATGAAATCAATCGAGAATTTTTACCTATTATTCAGGAAAAGCTTTGTAGTAATCAAACAAACATGTTTGAGGAAGGAAGAATAGTTTTCTCCGAAAACAAAGAAAGTGTCCAATATTCTTTTGATGATTTACCGTATTATTTTCATGATCCACATAAGTTAGATAAAAAAGTTGACATAAAAAAGCTTCAGTTTGGATCAAGAATTGATAGTGGAGAAAGTAAAAGAGAAGATTTGTTTTCTGTCAAAAGAGTAATTAGTCCATCTTCAATTGAGCTGAACAATGGTTTAATTGTAAATTTGTTGGGAATAAAAATCATCCCGGAATACAGAGAAAAAGCAGTTGAGTATTTACAATCTAAATTTAAAAAACGAAAAGTTTTTTTGAAATATGATGCTATTAAATATGACGCTGATAATAAATTGATGTGTTATGTTTATCTTGATAACAAAACTTTTATTAATAATCATTTAGTAAGAACCGGTTTTGTGGCGGTAGACACACAAATGGATTATGCATGTAAACAAAAGTTTTTAAACTCTGTGCCGGTATAAAAAGTGGGCGGAGATAACTCCGCCCATAATCTCTTTATTCTTCAACTTCAACAGTTAATCCGGTTTTCTTTTTGGTGTAAAAGATCATCTTTACATCAATGGTTTCAGAAAGTCGTCCCATAGTTTTGTATGTCTCAGGTTTAACTGAGTATGCAACTGAGCCTACATATCCGTCTATTCCCCTGGATTCTTCTTCCGGCGTGGCTAATCTATAATCTGTATTTAAGTGTTCCGCAAGTTTTGATAGGATTGCCTCTTGAACATATAAACCATTATAGGTTTTTGAGATAACCAAATCTTCTACCCATTTTTGTACCATATCTCTATCAATTAATTGAATGGCATCTTTGAGGTTTTTAACCTGTGCAAATATCTTATCTGTGGCGGTTGATATTGCATCAGGATAACGACTTAAATACCATTCTCTCCATGTTTCAATCGAAATGTCATCACAATTAGCTTCAAATTCCGGAAACAAGTCGGAGAGCTGCCCAACAACTCTGGGGCGAGTGCCTTGTGCATTTTGATTTGCCCAATTAATTAGTTGGGAAGTGTATTTCGGGAAATCAACCGCTTCGCAACCATTAAGAGTTACTAATTCTTCATTTTTGATTGTTAATACCATTTTTCCACTCCTTGTAATATTTGTTTGCCATTTCTTGTTTTTTTCTAATTCCCCTTATTCTTTTCTCATAATTTTCATTGAACTCGGCCATTTCTTCATCTGTATGAGCAATAAAATAACCTTTGTTACATGAAATTAATGGCAAGCCATATTCATCTGCTGTTTTCCATATTTCTTTCCTACTAACCGACTGTGTATCTTCCATTGGAAAACCCATCTTGGCACTAATACGTTTTGAAGTAATTGCATTAGATCTTCCTCGATGGGAAAGTAGGATATTTTTTATTATTTGACTCATATCCACCTCCAAAAAATTATTGAAATTTATTATAACATATTTTTAGTTGAATTGTCTATAATTGAAAGATATGTCAACTGTAAGCAGTTAGAAGCCAATTTTGAGGGTGATAATGGAATTATATTAACTCTCAAAAAACGGCATAAAACTTTCTTGATGTATTGCGGGTTCCGGAAGCCCTAAATGCTTACAAGAATATGACGCTTTTAAAGTCGTTTTTTGGGTTCTTAATGATTTCACCTTAACCCTCAAAAACAACCATCAAAATTCCTTGATTTACTAAAGGTTGCAGGAGCCCAAAAGCGTCATAAAAAAATAAGCATTTTTAGCTA
>CAJOOW010000009.1 GCA_905236375.1 uncultured Alphaproteobacteria bacterium
AGTCCACGAGGCTCAATCTTTTTTAATTTGAGGCGGCAAAAATTTTTTGCTTTTTCGATTAGCAAAATTTTTGCCTTATCTTATTTGATGGGCCAGCTACCTAACTGCGCCGGCCTCTAAATTGAATTTCTCAAATTCTAAGTCTTTTGGTTAATTAGCTTCAGAAAAAATCCTGTAAGTAACAAATTCATCAAGAAGTTTTATGAAAAAAGATTATTGTTTAGTTAGCAAAATCACTGCTAACTATTTATATGTTAAATCACCATTATGTTTCATGTCAAATTCTAAATAGTCCCATAAAAGTTTAGATATTTTTTTAGATCAACTTATACATTTCTTCGGTATCTATCTAAAAAATATGTTGCGCAATTCGTAAAACACGAGAACGAAAAACATATATCTTAGAGGGAGAATTCAATTTTCTAATGCGTTGTATGTGGCAAAATTCAATAAAATTTGTCTTTTTTTTCAAAAATCTTTGTTCTAAAATTAATCTTAGTTAGTTCAATATTTTTGAGAAGTTAAAAAATGGAAAATAAAAATATGGGGTGCTCAAAAGGATGTTGCTGTAAGATCGCCGGAATATTGTCGGCACTAGCTCTAATAGTAGCTCTTGGAGCATATTTTTTCCCGAGAGGGGCGTCATCGGTTGATAGTTCAACCTTTGATGAGAAAGTCAAAGGCATCATACTCGATACAGTAAAACAAAATCCGCAATTGCTCATGAATGCAATGAGTGACGGCATTGCAAAGCAGCGCGAGGATGAATTTAAGCAAGTTGAAAAATCAATTGGGGAAAAGAAGACTGAGATTGCAAAACAGGCTCAGAAGTTTGGAAAACTTGAGGCGAAGACTTCTATAATTTGCTTCTTTGATCCCCTTGAAAAATCATGCATCGAAATACAAAAGATTATGCTTTCTGTTATAAAATCGAAAAAAGATGTTTGCTTTAAGCTCCTGCCGGTTGCCGTTTTGGGAGATGATTCTATAACACTAGCGAAAGTTTATATCGCTGCTTATGAAAAGAGTCCAGAGAAAGCCATTTCATTCATCGAACATATAACATCGGGTAAAGGTGATATGGATAAGGCTGCAATCGATTCTGCTCTAAAAGCGGCAGGATTAGATAGCAAAGAAATTGAAGGTATGATGGGTGACTGCGATAAGAAATTGGCTGATAACGGCAAGTTAGCTGAGAGTTTGAAGATCCCTGTTGTTCCGGCTGTTTTCTTGTCACAGGGAAGTAGCGTCACGATGTTGCGTCTTTCATCAGCTGATCAACTTCTTTCCGTCATTGATGAAAAAGTCAAATAATTTTTTGCTTTATTGACGATTAAAGTCCGAGCGTAAATCAGCTCGGACTTTTTTGTTATTGGAATTAGGTGTTGGAAGTGCCAAAAATATCGAAATCTTGGGAGTTATCGGGAAGTAGTTTTTGTTTTAAAGTATCAACCGATGTATTGGATTTATCTAGGCCAAATAGATTAAAAAATTCTTGCGGTAGCTTCTGAATGTCCCTATACTCGATTGCTTTCTTGAGTAGAAGTTGCCTAAACGAATCTTTTTTGTCTGGCTGTAATATGGGATACAGATTACAAACTTTTGAAAGAAGATCTCTGTTCTCTACAATCGTTTCTTCGGGCCGATTCCATGAATTTAAAACAGATTCTATTTCAGTTTTATTAAGAGAATTTAGGTTATCAGCCACGGTTTTTAAATCGTTAACTTTCAGAGCTTCATTTATCTTTTTAAAAGATTTTGCTCCTTTGCTCTCTAAGAAGGAAACCATCACACCAATTCTACTGTCTCCTGGGGGATAAACATAGGACGTCTCGATGAATTCATCAAGTGGCGTAAATGGAACACCTATGCTTGTCTCGTTTATGTTAGCACCATAGGACAGCATAATTCTTATCATCTTTTGAATGATGTCACATTCTTGGCCGCTAGAAATGGCAGCGTGAATTAAATTTAATCCCCAAATTTTACCTAGATTATTGTTACGTTTATGGAACTCAAGAATGTTCCGTAACGCCTTTAGTTCGCCTTTATTTATTACGTCATATAGTTCTTGGGAACGCCTCATTTCGTCGTTCGGTTTAAACGCTCCAGTTAGAGATTGTTGTATGCTTTTACCTAATTCCTTGCCCATTTCGAAAAGTACAGCGTTAATTTTAACTTTAACAACGTCAATTTTAGCTTTGTCAATTTCAGCTTTATTAATTTGTGTGATGGTGCCTAGGTTTGGAATTGACTCTCGCGCTCGTTCCAAATGTTGCATAGGAGATAGCCCATACCGGTCATTCGTAGTTGGATTTGCTGCAAAATCATCAAGTAAACATTTCATCATTTCTAAAGCAAAATCTGCTCTTTTTAGTAA
>CAJOOW010000010.1 GCA_905236375.1 uncultured Alphaproteobacteria bacterium
ATAAAGTTTTTCATAAGAAAAGTTCATAATCGTGGTCTTTTTACCTCGCCAAGGATTGTTATTTGTGTTCCTTATGGTGCAACAGCAGTCGAAAGAAGAGCAATTCAAGAATCAGCAGAAGGAGCTGGAGCTAGAGAGGTTTATCTTATTGAAGAACCAATGGCTGCAGCAATAGGAGCTGGACTTCCGATAACTGAACCAAGAGGATCAATAGTGGTTGATATTGGAGGAGGAACAACGGAGGTTGCTGTTGTATCTCTTGGCGGAATTGTCTATGCTTCATCCATTAGAGTTGGCGGAGATAAAATGGATGATGAAATAGCATCTTACATTAGAAGAAATTTCAATTTACTTATTGGGGAAGCTACTGCAGAGAAGATCAAGAAAGAGATCGGTTCCGCTGTTGCTGTTAAAGATAGTGAAAATATTAAACTTGCCATTAAGGGGAGAAGCCTTATAGATGGAAATCCTCGAGATATGGAGATAACTCAAAAGCATGTCGCCGAAGCTTTATTTGATCCTGTTTCATCTATCGCAAATGGAGTAAAGGAGGCACTCGAAAAAACTCCTCCAGAGTTGGTTGCCGATATTATAGATTCCGGGGTTACTTTGACAGGTGGTGGTGCTCTTTTGGCGAATTTGGATGCTTTTATTTCTCGTATTACTGGAGTTACAGTCAAAGTCGCAGAAAATCCTTTAAATTGTGTTGTTATGGGAACAGGAAAGGCACTGGCAGAAACGAAGAAGTCAGGTTCTATCTTGCTTAAAACTTATTAATTGAGGGATAAAAATGTTGGTATTGTCGCTAATTTTTCAAATTCTCATTGGAATAATGAACTTTTTGGAATATATGCTGATCGGTTATATTATTCTTGGTTGGTTTATTTTCTTCGGAGCAATTAAAAATCGTGATGGAGCATTATTTAGAGTCTATGTCTTTTTAATGAGCAAAATCGAACCACTTTTAGCTTATATAAGAAGATTTTTACCAACAGTTGCTGGTCTTGATTTTTCGCCACTTGTTATCTTTATAGCACTGCATTTTGCTAAAGTTATAATTGTAAGGTTGTTTCTAATCCTGGCTTATGGATAATGATTTTGAATTGACCATTATCCAAGTTATAAAAAAATATGGATTACTGGAGAATAAAAAACATTCAAAATCTTTGGGCCAACATTTCTTATGCGATAATTCACTTTTGGATAAAATTGTTTCTTGCGCTTTGCCGTTTGGAAATAGCACTTTAGTAGAAATTGGCCCAGGCCCTTGCGGATTAACAAGATCCATAATCAAATTTGCAAAAGGAAATGAAATAATTTGCATTGAAAAGGATGAATCGCTAAAGCCTGTTCATGAAAATATAAAAAGGAATACAGTTGCTGATATCAAATTCATATACGGCGATGCTTTGAAAATAAAACTGAAAGATTTAACCGATAAAAAGATCACTATAATTTCAAATCTGCCGTATAACGTTGGAACAAAGATACTTTTAAACTGGCTTTATGATCTAAACAAAATTAATCAGATGGTCCTAATGTTTCAGAAAGAAGTCGCTGAACGAATTTATGCAAAAGAAGGAACAAAGGACTATGGCAGATTGAGTGTTATTTCACAACTTCTTTGTGATGTTGAAAAATGTTTCGATGTTTCGAGATTAGCATTTATTCCCCCTCCGAAAGTTGAATCAACAGTTATCAAATTAATTCCAAAAGCAGATAGACCTTTTGATATCAGAAATCTTGAACGACTAACGGCGATTTGTTTCCAGCATCGTCGAAAAACAATTTTTTCAATTCTTAAAAAGATTTATCCAGATATTATTTCTAAAGTTTTGAATGCTTGCGCAATCGATCCTTTGTCTAGACCTGAAAATATATCTCCTCAAAAATTTTGGGAACTTTCTGAAACAATGACAAAGCTGTTTATTTGAGGTTTTTATGCCAAATTTTGAATTTGAAAATCTTTATCCTGGAGAAATTGTTTTTGGAATTGACGAGGCAGGGCTCGGGCCATTAGCTGGGCCTCTTGTCGCTGCTTCTTGTTATATTCAAAATCAATCTTTATCGGATGAATTGTTAGAAAATATCAATGATTCCAAGAAGCTATCGCAAAAGAAAAGAGAATATCTTTTTGAGATAATTACACATTTTCCGACTATAAAATATGGAGTTGCTATCGTTGAAAATACCGAAATTGACAAACTGGGCTTATCAAATGCTTGGAAAAAAGCAATTATCGGATCGCTAGGCAGTCAATTTGCGGATGTTTGTTTAATTGATGGCAATCGTAAGGTTTCAGTTCCGAATTGTAAGACGGCCTCTATTGTTAAGGGCGATCAAAAAAGTTATTCGATCGCTGCGGCTTCTATTAT
>CAJOOW010000011.1 GCA_905236375.1 uncultured Alphaproteobacteria bacterium
ACCTATAATTTCCCGCAAGGAAGAGTTTCTGACCACAGAATTAACCTAACCCTTTATAAGATCGATAAAATAATGGACGGCTCGGCTTTGGATGAAATAATCGACAAGTTGATTGAAAACGATCAAGCTGAAAAATTAAAGGGCTCTGAATGAAAAGAAAGATTTTCAAAAAGCGGAAATTAATTAACCCCCAAATAATTCTTTTGGCTGGATTGTTTATCACAGTTGCAACCGGAGGATTTTTCGCTTTCCCTCATATTCAGCGTTTTTTCGGAAACCTTTTGGATAAGGCAACAGAAATATCTGGCTTTAATATCAAAACAATTGATATCGTCGGAGCAAGCCCAAAGGTCGCTGATATCATAAGGAAGAATATCCAAATTTCCGAAGGCCAATCGATTTTCAAAAAACCAATTGATGATTTATATCGAGATGTGAAATCAATTTCTTGGGTCAAATCCGCGATAGTTCAAAAGAATCTTCCAAATGTGATCAGAATTAAGATCGTTGAAGCGGTTCCAATTGCCGTTTATCAACACGATTCTAAATCATTTTTGATCGATAAAGATGGAACATTAATCGAAGAAATAACAGAAAAACCCGATGGGCTTTCTCTCATTTCCGGCCCAAACGCAAACAAGAAAGCTGAAGAGATTTTGAGAACAATCTCAAAATTTGAAGACATAAAAGAACGGTTGGAAACTTTGTCCTTTATTCGTGAAAGACGCTGGGATATGACTATTTCAGGGATGAAAATAAAGCTGCCAGAAAAGAATGTTGAAGAAGCTTTGAATGTTTTATCGATCCTTTTAAAAAGCGGGAAAATAAACAAAAACACCGTAAACTCAGTCGACTTGAGAATTCCAGAAAACGTTATAATCAACGGACTGAAAATCAAGAAGACCCCAAGTGTTTAATTTTATAATATCTTTTTATATTTAATTATGATATAATGCGCAATATCAGGAGATATTGTCTGGATTATCGATATGAAATTCATAAAAGTAGCACTAGTATTTTTAACATGCTTATTTAATAATGCTTATACGGCAGCAATGGCGAAGGATGCCCAGCCAGATACCGGCATAATGCAACTTGATATCACAAAGATTCGAAGCATAATTGGAGAGATGGATTTTCATCCTTTAGTTTCGGATTTTAGATTCGATCAAACGATGCCAATAGCTGGATTGGAGAACACACTAGAAACATGCTACGCTGCTTCTCTGTTTCAGGCTATGCGAGTCACTCCGATCCGCGAATTTGTAAGAGGCAAATCTGGAGAATTAACAGCAGCATTAGATAATTTATTTACTGCTATGGAGACTGCGAAAAACGGAATTGATGAGGTTAAGGTATCAACTCTATTGGTCCCATTATTGAAAGAACAAAGTATGCAAATCAGGTTTCTAAAAGACGTTGAATATGCTCATTACTCAAAGATAAGCACAATACTTGGAGGGGATGCCATCGATCCAGGAAAAGAATTGGGGAAAATGTATATTGGGAATGCATATGATACGGAAGGTCTGTTTGAGATAATCAGTGGGCAACTTTATGAAGAAAACCAAGAGGCGTTTCTGACAGAATTTTGTTATCATAGATCGTGTGAAGATCAAAAAAACGGTAAGATAGCTTGGTCATCCGATAATTTGGAAGATATCCTTGAAGACAGTGTATGGGTGCCAAATACCACAAGACTTCCTGAGTTAATTGTTATATCGACGGATGAAAATTTTAAATCGGAAGATTTCGAAAAATTAACTGGATCTGCTGAATTTTCTGAATTTCTAAATTTTTCTTATGACGGCACAGGTTATCACTATAGGCTTGTCTCTGCCGTTATTCATCACGATAAAATTCCGGTCATTATGCCATCAAATCATGATACCGCTCTTGTTTGGAACAGAGATAACGGAAAATGGTATAATGCGGACAACGAATTCGTATTTTATGAAGGCGAATTTCCAGATGATTTTGCGAAGAGATATAAGCCTGTTGTCTTATTTTACCAAAAGATTGGTTGATAAAACCGGGCTCGAACAAACTAAGCAAACTTAGCGATTGCGTTAATTTCATCGAGTTTTAGGCTTGCGCCACCGATCAGAACTCCGTCGACAGAATCAATATCGAGGATTTCTTTGGCATTTTTTGAATTAACGCTGCCGCCATAAATTGTTCTGATTCCGAAATATTTCGATTTTAAATTTTTCAAAACATCGGAAATTTCGGAAATTGACGGCACAATCCCTGTTCCAATTGCGGAGAGAGGTTCGTATGCCAGAACGACTTGGCTTTTATGATTTTTTAAGAACTCAACCGTTTGAGAATCGAGCAATTCATCATATTTTTCATCGACACACAAAATCGCGGTCATTCCATTTAAGACAGCATTTTGGAGTTTCTTTAAAATATTTGAAATTGAATCAGAATCAAATGTTTTTCGCCTTTCGCTGTGCCCGATAATAACATATTTGCATCCAGATTCAGAAAGCATTTTTGCGGAAACTTCGCCGGTATGAGCGCCGAAATCATTAAAAATCGAACAATCTTGAGCTGCAATTTGAAAATTTGGATTTTTGGATTTCGCATATGCAATAAAAATAATCGGCAGTCCAACAATGACATTGTTATTAAGCCCTTCTAAAAATTCATCAACCAATTCGAGGGTTCCATTCATTTTCCAATTTCCAACAATCAATTTGTTCATAAATTAAAGCCTTTCAAAATGTTTGTATTTATTGTATAGCTGTTTTGGGTCTGGTTGGCAATTGATTTTGCCGTCATTTTTAAAATATGTCTCAAAACTTGAAATGAGGCGCTCTTCAAACTCATCAATAGTGTCTTTTGAAATTTCAATCTCTTTTGAAATGATTTGGTTTTTCTCGATAGCAAAAAGGTTCCAGATCT
>CAJOOW010000012.1 GCA_905236375.1 uncultured Alphaproteobacteria bacterium
ATCAATTTCGCACCAACGATAGTTGCGATAACGGCATCCCTTTCTGGATTAACAGGGCTAACTCCATAAGGTAATTCCATATCGTTTAGCAGGAAACCATCTCCGATGTCTTTTCCAGAAAGATCAATTGTGAGTTTCTCAGGAATTGATTCAGGAGAACAGAAACACTCAAGTTTATGAACGACGATGTTGACCAATCCTCCCTTTTTGATTCCAGGAGATTTGTCTTCATTGATAAACTCAATGGCAATACTAACTTTGACTTTCGAGTTCTTTGAAATTCTCAAAAAATCAATGTGCACAGGTCTATCTGAAACAGGGTCAAACTCTATTTCCTTTGGAAGAAATTTTTCAATTGTTGAACCAATCTTTGTCTCAATAACGCGCCCAAGAAATGCCGTTGTGTAACACTCAGCAACAAGTTCTTTTTCCCCGACAGAAACCAAAATTGGAGCTCTATTATCTCCATAAATAACTCCGGGAATAAAGCCTTCGTGTCTTAATTTTCTGGCAGATTTTTTCCCAGAAGCACTCCTTTCAGTGACTATTATGTTGGATGCCATTATTTTTATCCAAAAAATTTCATTTATAACTCAGAACATAATACATATTTTTAATGCAAAAGTAAAGTGATATGGTGCTTCTTTTGTGTAAATTAATAAAAAGGGGAACGAAGAAGACAAAAGATTTTTGTTTTACGTTCGATCTGTTTACAATTTCAGCTAATAAGGAGTCGGTATGATTGTTTAACAAATCTCGATATAGTATCATAAATACGTAGAGATTCAACAAATGGGTTCATTTAAGTATGGCCGAAGCAACAAACGAATTTTCAAGAGTGATTGAAATAAATGAATCCGTTTTAAATGTAAAATCAGAAATCAGCGCAAATGAAAACGAACTGCAAGCTCTCGCAAAAAGGTTCGATGTTTTTAAGATAAGCAATCTGAAATTGAATTATATTATCACCGAAAAGGAGGATATTCTCGGAGCTTATATGTTATCCGCATCGATTGAATCCAAAGTCATAAAGTTCCTGGTTGATGGCAAAGAAGAATCGGTTGATATTAACGAAAATTTTGATGTTGTTCTTTTGACTGAAGATATGGCTCGAAACAATCACGAGGAGCTTCAGGATTTTGATATAGAGGTTTTTGATGAGGAAAAACGAATTGACGTCGGAGAAATTGCTGCTCAATACCTTTCTCTTTGTATTTTTATGTGATGGATAGTTTATGAATTTTACTAAGGCACAAACAAACGGCAATGATTTCATCATAATAGAGGGGAAGGGGATAGAGCTGACTTTAGAACAAAAGAGGCGACTTGCTGATAGAAAATTTGGAGTTGGTTGCGATCAAATTATTTTTATCGAGAAAAAAGCCAACAGATTTTTAGTTAATTTCTTCAACCAGGACGGTTCTAGCGCTGATATGTGTGGAAATGGGGCCTGCGCTATTGCTTTATATATCAAAAAGCAATTTAAATTAGACAAAGTTGAACTCGAAATATCTGGAAAAGTTTATAAAACCTCTTCAGAAGAAGACAACATTACTGTTTCATTCCCAATGCCAAGGAACGTTGGAGATATCATCACAACTGGCAATAAACATCGGATATTTGGAATTGATGAAACAAAAAATGCCGAGAGTTTAGCAAAATTAAATCCTGATTGTAACTTGCATTTTGTTGAAAAAATCTCAGACAATAGTTTTAGGGTTAAAACTTTTGAAAGAGGAGTTGGATGGACATTGGCTTGTGGAAGTGGCGCTATTGCTTCTGGATTTCATTCAGGAATCTCTGGAAAGATCAGAATTATTCATGATGGAGGCGAATCATTTGTTGAAAACAAAGGGGATCACATTGATCTTACAACAAAGCCAAAGTTAGTTTTTGAAGGAAAATTTTATGCCTAGAACAAATTACGAAATTTCTGATCTTATTGCTGAAATTCCAGGCTCTCCTGATAATGTTGGTTTTGATATATCTCTTTCAAAACCATATGACGATATAAAAGATGCCAGGTTTGAAGAAGATGATTCCGTGTCATTTGGAATTTGGGAAAGAGAGCTAAAGAAAGCTGATTTGGAAAGCGTCGAGCAATTATGCGTTGATGCTTTGAAAACAAAATCTAAAGATTTCCAAATAGCCGGATGGTTGATTGAATCTCTGATTGTTTTAGACAAATTTGAAGGACTTCTCCGAGGGATTCAAATTCTAAATGAATTCACAAAAGCTTTTTGGAAAACAGGATATCCAAAGAATGAGGATAATTCATCTGATTCAGAGCAAAAACTCAGAATTCTCGAATGGATTTTTGATATTTCTGAAAAGAAAATAATGTTCGCTCCTTTTGCATGGTTCAACGGGGCTGATTCTATAAATCTTTATGATTATGAATACGCCGTAGAACTAAAAAATTCTATAATCCGACTGCCAAATTCAGCAAATGCAATCATAGAAGGGGCAAAGAGAGATGGGCGCCGAACTCTTGAAGATGTTATAAACATCATAAATGTTTTTCCGCAAAACGATGTCGCTAATCTCCTCAAAACTTTCAATTCAATAAGAAAAGCCAAAGAACTTTTCGATCAAAGTTTTCAAGAAATCACCGGAAATGGAATAAATTCATTCTCTAAAGTAATTTCTGATTTGGAAAAGATTGAAAAATTACTATCTCAAAGAAAAACTGAAGCATCACAAGAAACAAATAAATCTGAAAAGGAGAAACCCACTATGCCAAAAACTTCGCCAAATAATGAACCAAAATTGAGAGATGAAATTTATGACGAGATAGCAGAACTCGCAAAAAAACTCGAGGTTATTGAAAAACATAGCCCCAGCTCGTTCATTTTAAATCTCATCGTCTCATGGAAAGAAAAGACTCTTCTTGAAATTATGGATGATCTGAAATCCGGAGACTCTGAAGCTCATCGACTTTTAAAATTTTTAATAAACTAGAAAAATTTTGTTGACGTTAACGAATTATTAAACATTTTGTCTTAAACTCAAACTGTAAACGTATAAGCACAGAGAGGTTTTTATAATGCGTAAGTTGTTTGTATCGGCCATAGCTTTGTTATCCATTTCGGCAGTTTATGCTGAAGAAGCGCCAGCTGCAGTTGATAATAATATAAATATTGAAAAAAACAGTGAGACGAAAAGCAATCTAAACGAAAATGATTTTGCTGTTTCGAATGGGGAAACGGCTTCGGAACCAAGCCAGGAGAATAATGAACAAGGAGTATCCCCACTTTCCGCAGATACAGAAAAATCCACGACAGATGCTGATATTTCAAAAATTCCAACCAACCTAGAGAAGATAGAAAAAACGGAAAATCAACCAGCGAAATCTGAGAGAAAATCCAAAACACTAAAACTTCAAAAAGTTGAAAGCAAAGAGTTTTTTAATAATCCGAATGCTTTTGCTTCACTTTTGCGTCCTGGATATTGGGTTACTGTTCCGCATAAAGATGGAAAAGGTTGGACGGGTTCTGTGTTGATTTCGCAAGAAACTCTAAGTAGCTTTATAAATAAAAACGCTTCACAGCTTGCAGCTATTTTGTTTAAGGAAGATATTGATCCAGGAATGCGGAGTGGAGCCTTGCAGATCATAAGATTGGCTATGGAAAAAATCAGCGCCGAAGATATCCAAAACGTTTTGCACTATTTGGAAATAAGCGACATCCAAAGCTATGAGAGCATTTTAGATGAGCTTGGTTTGAGAAAAAAATTTCAATCAACCATTG
>CAJOOW010000013.1 GCA_905236375.1 uncultured Alphaproteobacteria bacterium
TTATCTGTCAATGTTGTAGTTAAATCGGTTGTTGTTCCATTGACTTTCACTGCCAATGTTTTCTTTTGAATTCCGATTTTGCAGGCTACATCATAAGCTGAAGAACCGGCATCAATTTCGAATTCTTCGCCATTTTTCAGGTATACAATCATTTTTCATCTCCTTTTTATTCAACAACCTTAGGAACGCAGAACATATCGAATTTTTTAAATTTCGTATTGCTCAAGACTTCTTCCCTGGTGTTGTTCATATACGGCTCATCAGCTCTTTCAGGAGTTGATGCCATATCTTTCAGATTGTTGATATCAATTTGGCTAACGTCTATTTTCGACAACTGATCGATCCAGCCAAAAACCTGATTTAATTTTTCAAGAAAATGCGCTTTTTCAGCCGGTTCTATTTTAATCTTCGCCAGATTGGAAACTTTTTCTAAATCGCTTTCAGTCAACATTATTTTAAGCCAAATTATGAAACAATCCGACTAGATAATAGCACTTTATGTTCGACTTCTCAAACCTCTTGTATGATGATATATGATCTTGAAATAAAAAAACAAAAATATTTTTATGAGCGATTTTTAAAACTAGTTTTTGATCTTTGTTCATAGTCTGCTGCAAAAATTATTCCCTGACAGAACATAAGAACACTCAAAGCACTTCCTCCATATGAAAAAAATGGCAAAGGAATTCCAACAACAGGCAACAGTCCACAGACCATCGAAACATTTATGAAAATATAAAAAAACAGCATGGCATTGAGGCCAAAAACCAAAATTTGGTCGAATTTGCTTCTCACTCTCATTGCGACTCTGAGATTATAAGTCAGAAGTATGCCGTAAAAAGCTAGAAGGATAATGCAACCAACAAAGCCCATTTCTTCCCCTAAAGCCGCAAAAACGAAATCCGTTTGTTTTTCTGGCAAAAAATTTAGCTGACTCTGAGAGCCTTGCATAAGCCCTTTTCCCCAAAAGCCACCTGATCCGAGAGCTATTTGTGACTGGATAATATGGTATCCCGCTCCATTTGGATCCATTTCTGGAGAAATGAACATCAAAATCCTTTGTCTTTGGTATTCATGCAAATTGTTCCATAAAATAGGGGCTGAAATAGCGATTGAAATCAAAACAGCTATGAATTTCCAGATTTGCACGCCACAAACAAAAAGAATAGAACAAAATACAAAAAATAACAGGAGTGCTGTGCCGAGATCCGGCTGAAGAAGGACTAATCCAAGCGGGGCCAGCGTCAAAACAATCGGTACTAATAAAGTTTTTGTTTTTCGATTTTCATCAACGGAATGTGTCGAAAAATATTTGGCTAAAACGATAACCAAAAAAATTCTCATAAGTTCAGAAGGCTGAAAGTTGAAGAAACCAAAATTTAGCCATCGTTGCGCTCCCATAGAAACTTTTCCAACGATTGCGACAGCTCCAAGCATGATAAAGCAGAAAAGATAAAAGGTATATCCATACTTTTTCCAAATATCGAGTTTTATGTTATATGCAGCTAAAAGAACTATGACTCCCACAGCAAGGCGACAAAGCTGATTAAAACACCAAGGATAGAAATGTCCTCCTCCAATGGAATAAAGTATAATGAGAGAAAAACATGATATTGCCATTATGATCAACAACGGAAAAGATGGAAGTGGCTTTAAATTAAAAAACATAACTCAACCAAAAAAAGTCTTCCTAATGGATGAGTGAATATCATCGTTGATATCTTCAAAATCATCGCCCAAAACATTGGCCATAAGATCAAACAAAAACTCACGGTTTGATTTCAAATCGTTATGAATAACTTTTGTTGTTTTTATTATTTTGTTAAAGATGTCAACATGATAAGTTGCATCTTCTGTGAAGTGTTTCGATGGGATATATTTTGCCCCCTCTTTTTCATAAACTGAATGATAGACTGTAAAAATTTCTTCAGAATTTAGATCACAATTTAAATCACCAACAACACAAATAAAATTCAGATCGTGCTTATTAAACTTTTCGTGAAAAATATTAAGCGAGAGTCTTTCCGGAACTGCAGGTAATAACATCTGAGAAAGATTTTCTGGAATTACCCGGATTTCCACGTTTTTCCCATATTTTTCAATATATTGATCAGCAAATCCTTTAAGTTTTTGCACTGTAATTTCCGGAGTATTTTTTTTAAATTCATCAATGGAAACAAAAAGAATTGGATTGCTATATGTCGCAAAATCCTCTTCATGATTATCAAAAAAATTATCAAGATCACTAAATGAAATGGAAATATCTTTTTTAATCCTAGATGAGCAAGAAGTTATGTGACAACGCTTAGTTTCAGAGAAATCTCCCAAAAATATTGCAAAATCCATTAAAGGTAATTCCGATTTTATTAATCCTATTTGAAAGCCAGATCCATCCGGAAACTGACAATCATTCATTACAATACAAACATTCGAAAATTTTGCTGCGAGAGCCTTAATATAAAAAAGGCTTACGATATCGAGATTGTCTCCAACAACAAAAATGTTTTTTTCATGAGTTGTTGATTTTAATTTTTCTGATAAGGAGTCGATAACTTGGCGGTAATCATCTTCATTATGAACTCTTTTAGGAATCTGCTTTAATGATTTTCTTATTTCGTTTGTTATATATGTATCGGCAACTGCCTTTGTTTTGATTATCTCATTGTCTCTTTCAAAAATCGCTAACTTTGGCGTAAAAACATCATTTATGTCATACGTTTCAATTCGATTCATCAAGAACTCTGGTCTATTATATTGCTCGTATTCCAGCGCTGCTGTCGGACAAAATTCCACAGCATTTAAAGAAATATCACTGTTTTCATCAATTGAGTCTAGTGATTCTATTCCATTTATTCCAGCTTGACAGAATTTATTCAAAAATTTAACACACCGATTGCACTTAATGCATTTGCTTCCATCATATATAAAATCCGCTAGTTTTCCCATTTTCGATATCTTATTTTTTGCTGCTAAGGTATTTGTATTACCAGCTTTCTCATATATCTGAGCTGCATATTTCTGTAGGTCACAATTCCCATTCTTATGACAATTTAAACAATTTATGTTATGGCTCTCCAGAATCCTATCTATATTTGCTTTTCTGATATTATTAAGCTTTTTTGTATCTGTTTTGATTCTCATCCCGGCTCTTATGTGGGTAAGACATGATAATCTATAATTTTCACCGTCTATTTCAACAACGCATAATCCACAAATTCCTTCTGGCTCATACCCATTCAAATAACACAAATGCGGAATGGACACTCCAAGTTTTAGACACGTCTGCAAAACAGTCGCATCATCGCTTACTTCATATTCGCGGTCATTTATTGTTATTTTGAGAATCAATTGTCAGTATCGCCTCTCTTCTTTTCTGTTTGTTGAGGTTCCTCTTCTTCATCATCCATCGGTTCTCCTGAAAGAACTTTCTTTCTTTGAGCACTTATAAAGTCATGTAAGACTTTTGCTGGATCTTCTGATTTTGCCGTTTCTGCTTTTTTCTTTTCCGTTCTTTTTGTCGCTGGTTTCGTTGATTTCGCATTTTGTTTAGGTTTGTCTTTAGAAATTTCAGAAATCACTGTCGAATCTTGTGGTTTGCTCGGAGTCCGTTCTAGTTGCTCTTTTTTCTTACTGTCAGTTTCGGCTTGTGGCTCAAATTCCGAATCTAATGCCCCATGACAGTGTTTATATCTCTTTCCAGATCCACATGGACATGGTGCATTTCTTGATGCTGGAGCCTTTATTGAAGAAGTTTGATCTTCTTTTACAGAAGATGGTTCAGCCATATTTGAATCCTCATTAAATTCTGTCATAGAAGAACTAGGCTCAGGATCTTCCAGTTTCAGCTCAAATCCAAATGCCACGGTTAAAATATCGATTTTTATTTGATGGAACATTTCTTGAAAAATTGTAAAAGCTTCAAATTTATACTCATTAAGAGGATTCTTTTGCGCGTATGCTCTTAAATTGATTCCTCTTCTCAAATGTTCCATAACAACAAGGTGATTTTTCCATGCTATATCTAGAGTCTTCAGCGCGATATCCTTTTCTACATATCGGATTATCGGATCACCATATTTTTCAATTCTGGATTTTCGACGAGCCATAACTGCATCGCCTAAACGTTGTCTTAAAACTTCAGCCGTAATCACAGGATCATTTGCAATCTCTTCTTTGTTTATTGCGACCTTAAATATAGTGTCCATATCCTTAGCTAATTGATCTATATTCCAATCCATTGGCACAGATCCTTGTGGTGCTATATTCATTACAATATCATCGAGGACATCCTCTATCATATCTTGAATTTGAGGACTTATGTCATCGGATTTCATAAAGCTTCGACGTAAGTCATAAACCATCTTTCTTTGGTCATTCATAACATCGTCGTATTTTAAAAGCTGCTTTCTTATATCGAAGTTATATGCCTCAACTCTTTGTTGAGCCTTTGCGATTGCTTTGGATATCCAGCGATGAGAAAGTTCTTCATCATCTTTGCAAACTTTTTTAAATCTATTTATCAAATTTGGAGTTGAAAATCTTCGCATCAAATCATCTTCAAGCGAAACAAAATATTTTGAGGCACCGGGATCTCCTTGACGGCCAGATCTTCCACGCAACTGATTGTCGATCCTTCGACTTTCATTTCTTTCTGTTCCTATAACAAAAAGTCCTCCCGCTTTTGCAACTTCATCATAAGCCTTTGCAACTTCTGCTTTTATCTCCTCAATCCGTTTGTTTTTTTCAACTGGATCCGTTATGCTAGCACATTCATCCTCTATTCTCATTTCAGCATTTCCGCCAAGTTTGATATCAGTACCTCGACCAGCCATGTTTGTTGCTATTGTAACAGCCCCTGGAGCTCCTGCTTCAGCAACGATTCTTGCTTCCTTTTCATGGTGTTTTGCATTTAAAACGTTGTGTTTTATTCCTTCTGCCGTTAATAATTTAGAAAAATATTCGGATCTTTCAAGGCTAGTTGTGCCGACTAAAAGAGGTTGTCCTTTTGCATGACATTCTTTAATCAAAGCTAAAACTGCTCTGTCTTTTTCTGCCATTGTTACAAACATTGAATCGTCATGATCAATTCTAATAACTGGCTTATTTGGAGGAATACTAACAACTTTTAGCTTATATATCTCTTCAAATTCGGCTTCCTCAGTCATTGCTGTTCCCGTCATTCCGGAAAGTTTTGGATAAAGTCTGAAAAGATTCTGATACGAAATAGTAGCAATTGTTTGGCTTTCAGTTTGAACAGGCACTCCTTCTTTTGCCTCGATTGCCTGATGAAGGCCTTCGGAATAACGTCTGCCATCCAAAACACGGCCAGTGAATTCATCGATAATCAAAACCTGATTATCTTTTACCATATAATCAACATCTCTCTTGAAAATCTTCAGAGCTTTCAACGCGCAATTGACGTGATAAACAATTGTTATATTGCTGGGGTCATAAAGAGATGGAGCCTTCAGCAATCCCTTTTCCATCAGTCCCTTTTCAATTCTCTCAACGCCTTTATCCGTCAGAGTCACAACCCTCATTTTTTCATCTTTTTCATAATCTTCCTCGGTTATAGTTTTAACAACTTTATCAACCTCTATGTATAGTTGCGATGCATTATCATCAGCTCCTGATATGATCAGAGGGGTTCTCGCTTCATCAATCAAAATGCTATCGACTTCATCGATAACAGCGAAGTTAAATGGTCTCATAACCATATCTTCTTCTCTGAATTTTAAATTGTCTCTGAGATAATCAAATCCAAATTCATGATTTGTTCCGTATGAAATATCAGCAGCATAAGCTTCTCGTTTTTGAGAATCCGACATTCCACTTACGATAGTTGCAACAGAAAGTCCCAAAAAATTATAGACTTGCCCCATCCAAGCTGCATCTCTCGTGGCTAAATAATCGTTAACAGTGATAACATGAACTCCTTTGCCAGTTAGTGCGTTTAGATAAACAGCCAATGTTGCAACTAAAGTCTTTCCTTCTCCTGTTTTCATTTCAGCTATCTGAGCGTTATGAAGTGCGATTCCTCCTATCATCTGAACATCAAAATGCCTCATCCCAAGGATTCTTTTCGATGCTTCACGGACAACAGCAAACGCTTCAGGCAAGATATCATCAAGTGTTTTTCCTTGTTCCAGAGCTTCTTTAAACTCATTGGTCTTGTTTGCTAACTCACTATCCGAAAGAGCAACCATAGCTTCTTCATAATCGTTAATTGTATCAACGATTTTTCTATATTTCCTTACGATACTAGAGTTGTAATTACTAAACAAGCCAAAAAACTTATTAAACATATATTATTCAGTCTGAAACATAATGCATGGTCCTATGATACACTAAATTCATCACAAGTGCTATAAACTTATCGAAGAATGACTCGCTTTCATCATAATATGATATCATAACGTTCCGAATCCTTTTCGAAAACAGCAAGATTTAGTTTTAGTAACATAAGTAGATATTTTTAAACAAAATAAAATATCTAAAATTTTACGAGACTATTTAAAGTTTGACATGAAAAGGGATTGTGATTTAACTATGAAAATAGTTAGCAGTGATCTTGCTAGCTAAAAAAAATTGCGAAAAATCTAAACCGAAAAAAAGCATTCATAAACACGTTCTCAATAATCCAGCCCCAAAATCTTTATTTTCGAATTTAAATTTGCTACAATCAAAAAAGTCGATCAAAGCAATTAACAACGATAATGAACACAAATTATACCGCTGATTCTATTAAGGTTTTAAAAGGGCTAGATGCCGTAAGAAAACGCCCTGGAATGTATATAGGCGACACCGATGATGGCACAGGACTTCATCATTTAATTTATGAAGTTGTTGATAACTCAATCGACGAAGCATTGGCTGGATATTGCGATAACATAACGATAACCCTCGAGGAAGATGGATATGCCTCAGTTATCGATAATGGCCGGGGAATTCCTGTTGGAATTCACAAAGAAATGGGCGTTTCCGCTGCAGAAGTTATTATGACTCAACTTCACGCTGGAGGAAAGTTCGATCAGAACTCATATAAAGTTTCTGGAGGTCTTCATGGCGTTGGTGTTTCAGTCGTTAATGCTCTTTCAGAAGTTTTAGAGTTAACTATCTGGAAAGATCACAAGAAATACTTCATGACTTTTAAAAACGGAGTGCCTCAAGCTCCATTGGCTATAGTTTCTGAAAATGAAGAAATGGAATCAGGAACGATGGTGCGTTTCAAGCCAGATTCGTCTATTTTCAAAATCACAAAATTCGACAGAACAACAGTTGAGAAGAGAATCAAAGAGCTAGCTTTCTTAAATTCAGGAGTTAGGATCAATGTCATTGATGAACGCGCAGAATCGCCTTATAAAAATGAGCTATATTATGAAGGAGGTCTTGAAGCTTTCGTTAAATATATCGACTCTGGAAAAAATGTCCTTAATCCAAAGATTATAACTGCAGATAACTCAAATTCAGATTCCGATATAGTCGTTCAAATGGCGATGGAATGGACTGATAGCTATCATGAAAACATCCTCTGCTTTACGAACAATATTCCACAGCAAGATGGAGGAACTCATTTATCGGGATTTAAAGCAGCTCTCACAAGAGTTATTACGAATTATTTATCTGCAAATCCAACTAAAACTGGAAAGAAAGACTTGAAAAGTTCAATAACTGGAGATGACATAAGAGAAGGCTTAACTTGCGTTCTTTCTGTTAAAGTTCCAGATCCAAAATTCTCATCGCAAACAAAAGATAAATTGGTTTCATCAGAAGTAAGGCCAGTTGTTGAAGCTGTTATAAACGACGCTATAAATAATTGGTTTGAAGAAAATCCCGCAATGGCAAAGCCTATTTTGGATAAAATTTTCGAGGCAGTTGCAGCAAGAGAAGCTGCCAGAAAAGCAAGAGAATTGACGAGACGAAAGGGAGCATTAGATGTTGCATCTCTCCCCGGAAAACTGGCAGATTGTTCTGAAAAAGATCCAGCTCTAAGCGAAATGTTCATAGTTGAGGGAGATTCAGCAGGAGGCTCTGCCAAAATGGGAAGGGATCGAAAAACTCAGGCCATATTGGCTCTCCGTGGGAAAATATTGAATGTTGAAAAAGTTCGATTCGATAAGATGATTTCATCTGAAACGATTGGAACATTAATAACTGCCATTGGAACAGGAATTGGAAAAGACAATTTTGATATCGAAAAAGCAAGATATCACAAAATCATAATCATGACTGATGCTGATGTTGATGGAAGTCATATCAGAACTCTGCTCTTAACCTTTTTCTTTAGGCACATGCGACCTATTATAGACAAGGGTTATCTTTATATTGCACAACCACCTCTATACAAAGTGAAGCGCGGAAATTCAATTGTCTATATCAAGAATGAGAAAGAATTTGAAACATATATTCTAAATGAGGCCGTAAAGGATGCCAGGATGACTTTTTCATCCGGTGAGATTTCAAGCGGGCTTGATTTAAAGCATATGATAGAAGTTTCGATAAATGTTGCTCATTCAATTGAATCTTTAACGCCGTATATCAACAATGCACAGATAATCGAAAAGCTACTTCTAAGTGGTTGCTTAATTGATCATAATGAATCAAATTTGCAAATTCTAAGGAACTATCTCAACAAGATGAAAGACGAAGAATACAGCTATGAAGCAAATATAAATAATGGCTCATTGGAAATTTCCATAAATTCGTTTGGTTCTCATGAAGTTGTCACTGTTGATGCCAACTTTCTCCAATTGCCGGAAGTTCGTGCAATTAACAAGCTAAGAGATAAGCTTTATTCAATGTTTGCAGAACCAGCTAAATTAGAACTTGGTGGAGGAAAAGAGACCTGCCAAGTTGATGGTCCTATGGCCTTAATGGAA
>CAJOOW010000014.1 GCA_905236375.1 uncultured Alphaproteobacteria bacterium
AGTGACGCCAGCTGCTACACCGAAAGCAAAACCAGCCAAGAAAGGAAAAAGGACCGGATTAACAGCTGCTTCAAAAAAAGCAACAGAAGCTTTGAACAAGGATATTACTTCTGGAAAGAACGACGAAGCTGTTCGCGAAGAAGTTGAAAAGAAATCTGATGAAGAGAGAGAATTGACTCAAAAGAAAGAAACTTTAGAGGATAAAGTTTCAGACGCGAAGGTTGCGGAAGCTGATGCAAAGAAAGACAATCACCTAGATCAACACTCAAAACTCTATGCTGAGAGACAAGAAGCTAGAGCAAAAGAGAAAACAGCTGACGCGAAAGCTGAATTAGCAAAAACAGAGCAAGAGCTGAAAGAAGTTAAGTCAGAAAAGAAGTAATTCTGAAAAATAAAGAAGTTAATCTAGGGCTCTTTCGAGAGCCCTTTTTTATGTAGCAATAAAATTGGAAAACCGAAACAAACCCTTAGCAGAACTATTAAGGCCAACGACGATTGAAGGATTAGTTGGAGTAAATTTAAAAGGAGTAAATTTAGAGAATCCACAATCGATGATTTTATGGGGGCCTCCGGGCTGTGGCAAAACGTCATTAGCAAGGATAATATCAAGAACAAGCGGATTAGAAACCGCGGTGTTATCTGCTGTAACGTCAGGATCTGCTCAATTTAAGAGCATTTTTGAAATAGCGGAAAGAGGGCAAAAAATCCTTCTTCATGTTGATGAAATTCATCATTTGAACAAAACGCAACAGGATATATTTCTGCCACATCTTGAAAATGGAAATATTGTTCTTTTAGGAACGACGACTGAAAATCCATCATTTGAATTGAGACCAGCTCTTCTTTCGAGATGCAAAGTTGTTGTTTTCAAAAGGCTTTCAACTGATGATTTGGAATTGCTTTTGAAAAGAGCTGAAAAGTTTTTGGAAAAAGATCTTCCGCTTGATAGTGAGGCAAGAAAAGCTCTTTGCGAAATGGCTGATGGAGATGGAAGATATCTCCTAAATATGGTCGAAGATATCATTGCGAATGTTAAGGATAATCAAATTCTTCAGGCAAAAGATCTTCCAGAAATTTTATCAAAAAGAACAGTTCTTTATGACAAACATGATGATGAACACTACAATTTGATCAGCGCACTTCATAAATCTCTTAGAGGATCAGATGTTGATGCTGCTTTATATTGGTTTGCAAGAATGATAGAAGGAGGAGAAAATCCTCTTTATATTGCAAGAAGGCTTGTGAGATTTGCTGTTGAAGATGTTGGAATGGCGGATCCAAATGCGCTAAATCAAGCAATCGCAGCGCAACAAGCATATTCTTTTTTGGGATCTCCAGAGGGAGAATTGGCAATCTGTCAAGCCGTAATATATCTAGCGACAGCTCCAAAATCAAACGCCGGATATGTTGCTTTTAATTCCGCGAAAAAGATGGCAAAACAAACAGGATCATTAATGCCTCCAAAACACATTTTAAATGCTCCAACGAAATTAATGAAAGATTTGGGATATTATAAGGATTATATATACGATCCAGATACCAAAGACGGTTTCTCAGGGCAAAATTATTTTCCAGAAGGAGTTTCGAGACAGGTTTTATACAAGCCTTTTGAAAGAGGATTCGAGAGAGAAATAAAAAAGCGCTTGGAATATTGGGAAAAATTAAGAAAAGCAAAACAGAAGTAATATATCATACCGTGGAGTAATCATGTTGCTTGTGTTGAATGAAAGGAAATTATGTGTTAAACTTATGACGACAATTGTTGTTTGATATCCCCAGATATGAAATATATTTTTGAAACTTTATTATTTATTTCATCTTTTGTTCTTAGTGCCGAACAGGTTAATGCTCATATGACTCCGAAGTCTGCTGGGAAAACCGTTGATGAATCTTATATTCGCAAACAAATGCCAGGCAAGCAGACTCTCTATGGCAAAAAGCAAGACGCATTTACTGTTCTTAAAATAAGGGCAGACAAAAATAGTTCTGGAGGAGAAAAGAAAACTGCAAACCATCATGATATTGAACATTCAGAATTTTATACACTTGAAACGGTAAATGGAGAGCCGATTACAAATGTTGATGTTTCTAATGCAACAAAACTCGTATTTTTCTATTCAGGAAAATCCTATGACAAAGGAATCGCAAAGATGATGGCTCCGACTGTTATTGAATCCCTGGAAGATGACAAGCTTCGTGAACAATGCGCAAGGATCTTTAATTTTAATGTTTCTAAAGCTGAAATTGATGGAGAAATTGAAAGATTAGCCAAAATGAATGGTATGTCACCTGCTGATTTGGAGAACAAATTTGCTTCTGCAGGTATAAGTTCGAAAAATCTCAGAAAGAGCATCAGATCTAAATTAATTTTCCAAATAATGGCTCAATCTTTTGCAGAAGACGATAAGATTTCAAATGCTGAAATCGAAGAGATAAGGAGAGAACAGCAAGATCTGCTAAATTCAAATAGGTATTTGATAATAGAGATTTTTAGAAATCAAAGAGAAGGAGCTGAGAAAGTTTTGCAACTTGCGAGAAAAGGTTTCGATTTTGGAGCTCTTGCTGAAAATTTTTCACAAGCAATAAAGAGCGGAAGACGTGGAGTTCCAAGATGGGTTAAAGCAAGCGCAATTGAACCGGAGGTTTTTGAACAACTACACAAGATGAAACCAGGAGATATAAGTCCGCTAATAACAACTAAAAGTGGCTACAAAATTGTTGCATTAATTGATTCGGCTGCTCCTGGAAAATCAGCAAGTGGCAATTCAAATTTTAGAATTCTAAAAGCTTCGGTTGAATATCATGGAAAATTGTTTACTAAGGCAGATATTAAAAAAGCTGAAACGCTTATTGAAAAGATTCTAAAAGCTGAAAATAATGCGGAATTTCAGGAAATATGTAAAGACAATAAAATAAAATATAAAGAAATTGCTATGGAAAAGCCAAATTCACATTATCGTGAATTAATAACTCGCTCGAAGAAATCTGGAAGGCCTGAGGCGCTAGAATCCCCTTATGAAGAGGGAATGGTAAATATTGTCATGTTCTTAAATGAAGAAGCAGGTCCAGCAAAGATGCCGACTAGGGAAGAACTAAAGGAAATGGCTTCCGAAAAGAAAATGGAAGATATTTTTACGAGAAACTTTAAAAAGATAAGGGCTATGGCTCACATTGAAAAGAATCAAGAAAACATAAGGAAGATCACTCAATGAGATTAGCTTTTTTTGGGGATGTTGTTGGAAAAAGTGGCCGAAATGCCTTGATTGATTATTTAGGTAAACAAAGAAATAGATTTGATTTTATAGTTGTTAACGGTGAAAATGCTGCTCATGGATTTGGAATAACACAAAAGATTTGCGATCAATTCTTTGACTCAGGAGTTGATGTTATAACATTAGGAAATCATACTTTCGATCAAAAAGATGACCTTCAAATGTTTGATCGCAACAAGAATTTAGTTAGACCTTTAAATTATAGAAAAGGCACTCCTGGGCATGGATTCGCGATAATCGAAATGCCATATTCCAAGAGAAAAGTTATAGTTGTGAATCTCATTGGAAGACTCTTTATGGAACAAAATGATGATCCTTTTCAAGTTATTGATGAGTTTTTGAAACAATATAGCCTTGGAAATAATGCCGATTTCATTTTCGTTGATTTTCATGCTGAAGCTACTGCTGAAAAAGTGGCGCTAGCCAGGTATCTTGATGGCCGAATATCAGCTCTAGTTGGAACTCATACTCATATTCCAACGGCTGATGCCCAGATCCTACGCGGGGGAACTGGATATTTAACTGATTGCGGAATGTGTGGAGATTATGATTCTTGTATTGGAATGCATGACGAATCACCAATAAAGAGGTTCACATCAAAAGTTGATGCTTATGCTCATATGACTCCAGCTTTAAATGAAGCAACAGTTTGCGGGGTTAGCTTAGATTTGGACGATTCAACTGGGCTTTCCCGAAAAATCCAAACTATCAGAGTTGGCGGATTTTTGCGAGAACTACAAGATATTGGTGCATGATTATGAAAGTCAATCATGCATAAATATAAAAATTATTATGCAATAAATCTTATAAATACAATCATGAATTTAATGACTATATTTTGTTTTAGTATCTCTTCTTTGAATTCTATGACAATACGGTCTAAAATACTTCAACTTCATCTTTGCATGAAACCTATTGAAAATTTCCAATATGAAGACATAAAAGGTATGTGCTATTCAAGGTTAATTCCAGCAAATTTGGCAAAAACAAAATTTGAAACTTTGGAATACAATTTTATGTGTGAGAAAAAGATGAGTTTAAAAGATTATGTAGTCGAATATGGTTTCTTGTGTATCAGAGCAGCATTGTCCAAAACATCAGCTGGTTTTAAAAGATTAATAATCAACTTTTGCAAAGATCTTATTTGTTATGCCCCAAAAAAAATAGCTTCACTTTCTGAAACAGAAATAGAACCAATAAAAGAAAAGCTCAAAGCTTTACCTAAAAGTGAAAAAGATAAAGCACTTGGAATAAACGGCGATGATATTATAGATAATCTAGAGATAAACCTTTTCTTATTAGATCCAGATTTTTGAACATAACAAAACCTATTGAACTCGCTATTTTTGAATTCCCAAAGCTTCGTAAACAGCCTTCAGATCTTCTCTAACGTCAACAGATAGCGTGATTCCTTCAACAGGCACTGCCCAAACATTCATATCTGCTTCGATAAGTCTCAATTGCTCAAGTCTCTCAGTTTTTTCTAAAAACGATTGAGGCAAATCAACAAACTTTTTGAGAGCTTCATAACGATAAGCATAAATTCCAATATGAGAATAAAAGAATTCAGCTCCGTTTGGAATTGAAGATCTCGAAAAATAAATAGCCTTTCCAGGGATATTTGCTTCCATTCCATTGAAAATAACTTTAACTAAGTGATCATATCCAAAACTTTCGAGAGAATCATGACGAACAACGGGAGTTGCCATATCAACCTTTGGATTATTGATTAAAACATCCAAAAGCTTTTCTGGAATTGATTCTTCAAAAATTGGATTATCTCCCTGAAGATTTATGATATATTGCGGTTTTTGATTCAATGTTTCCAAAGCCGTAAAGATTCTATCAGTTCCAGATGGCAAATCAGGATCTGTTAAAATTGCTTTTCCACCATAATTTTCGACAACTTCTTTAATTTCATCGCAACAACATGCTACATAACATTCACAAAGATTAAGCTTTTTTGCTCGTTCCAAAACATGGATTATCAGAGGTTTTCCATTAATTGGCTCCAAAACCTTTCTGGGAAATCTTGATGAATTTAACCTAGCTGGAATAAAAATAGCGGCTGAATTATTTTTCATAATGTGCAAAACTCAAATTAGGACCTATTCGGGATATTACAAGAATTATGTCTTTTAGGAAAGTAAGAATTTCAGGATTTTCATTAATTGAAGTTTCGATATCTTTGATTATCATAGGAATAATCTCAAGCATTGGAATAAGTCAGCTAAGAGTTATGAACAAAGTTTATTCTTCTCAGAAAACTCAAACAAATATGGATTTTGTCGTGAGGACTCTTGGTGCATATTGCACTTGCAATGCTCTTAAACTTCCATATCCTTCAAAAATAAATGCTAATATCGGAGTTCAAAGTGAAGATATGAAACATTCATTTGGGATTATTCCTTTTAAATCTCTTGGAATTATGGAGAAATTTGCAAAAGATGGTAATGGACATTGGATGCTTTATAAAATGAACCCAAACTTCGGAAAAGTTATCTTTTCTTCTGAAGATAAAAGTCTTGGCGTTTCAGAATTTTCTTCTGAACTTCCAAACGATCGTGTTGCTTTTATCATAAAATCTAAAAATTCTAAAAATGAAGATGAGATAACGATTTGGTATAGCGAAAAGACTTTCGTTTCGAATTTCACAAAGCTTGAAGGACAAGCGATCGCTAAAGTTGAAAATACAGGCACTGAAGAGGCCGATGTTGTGTTTTAATATTTTAAATCCAAGGCTTCATGCGGTTTATCTTGAACCAATCGCATTCTAGATCGCCCAGAGCTTTGTCTACTGCTTTATCTTTAATCAAAGGAATCACAATTTCCATCGTTTCAAGATGTTCTGGTTTATCTTTTTCAAGTGTGCTTTTTAAAGTCTGAGCGTTTTGCAAAATGACCTTTTCATCTCCAGCAAGGACCATAAAAGCACTAGAAAGGTTCGGCATATTTGTCTTATTAAAGAGTTCGAAGACATGATCTATATTTGTAGTAGCAATTCCACGCTGGATATCTTGAGGCCCTGAATTATAATGAATTATATAAAAGACTACACCATTTTTAGGCTATAATAAATCTCAGACTCGCACTAAACAATTTTTAAAATCAAAATGCCAGATCTAATAATTTAATCCAGCATCAATGATCTCATTTGTATAAACTATCATCAATGCTTTGCCTTTATGTATCGTTATTTTGAGAGTTTTTGAAACGCAACGATTGAAAAATGAGCCCATTCCTGGATAATTTAATTCCGCATTATTTAGTTCCCATTTCAGACCATTTGTCGAGATAGTACAGCTGGGCATTCCAATAATCGATAATTTGGCATTTAGAGGAATTTTGAAGGTTTGAATTCCATTTAGGCTATACCCCACAATCTCATCATCAACAAAGATATTTCCATCGTGTTGCATAAAAATACCAACATTGTTCATTATGTGGTCAAGATATCCTCCAGAAATTCCGCAGATAATTGCCGGCATTAATCCATTTTCCTCTAAATATTTTAGAGCCTTTTCAAAATCAGAATCATCTTGCGATTGAATCTTTTTGTGTGGCGTCTGATCTAATATCTCAGACATAACACTGTCACAATCTCCAATAACTAGATCCGGCTTAATCCCGATCTCATGAAGTCTATTTGCAGCTCCATCCGCTGCTATTAGAGGCAATCCAATTTCTTTAAAAAATCTTGACGTCGGTATGCGTCCATCTAGGCATAAAATTGATTTATATCTGCTTATGTCAACAAAGCTCTTTAAATCACTTCTTTCCGTCATAATGCTTCTTTTGCAATATTGAGATAATGCTCGTTACTAGAGCTAATATGTTGCTCCAAATTACAAATTTTGAGTGTGTTATTATTCCGTATATTATCCATGAAACTGAACAAAGAAAGCAATTCCATAGGAGTAACCACGAAATGTCCGACGTCGATTTAATCCTATATGATTTGTAAACTTGAGGTATGAGCCCAATCATTGTAGTGACTAAAGCTATCATTCCAAAAAATTCTTCAATCATTCCGAGAATTTGCATTTATTTTCCTATCATAATATATCTTTTGAGAAATCGTTATTGTTGTTACAACAAAAGCCAGAACATTACTCCACATCAGATATGGGTCGTTCGTTTTATAGCCATATATACCCCAAGCTGACGAGCCTATGAAGAAGTTTAGAAGCATAACCATTGCAACATCCCTAGTCGATTTTGTCCGATATGCTTTATAAACCTGCGGAATCAAGCCAATTACGGCTGATGTGAATCCGATCATCCCAAAGATATCCATTATCTTAGCCTCCATAAAAATTCAGCGGGCTAAAGCCCGCATTAATCCTTATTTTTCAGCCTTTTTATCTGTTTTCTTCTTTGCAACTTTCTTTTTTGGCTCTTCAGTTGTTTCTTCGCTCTTTTTCTTAGTTGTCTTCTTTTTCGGCTCGTCTTCTTTTTCGGTTTTCTTTGTCTCTGCCTTTTTAGAAGCGGCGGCAGATGCTTTCTTCGTCGTTGTCTTTTTGCCTTCTTCTTTTTCTTTCTTTTCCAACGCAGCTCCTAAAATATCTCCTAAACTGGCGCCACTGTCAGCCGATCCAAATTGTTCTAGTGCTTCTTTTTCTCTTTGAACTTCAAGAGCTTTTATCGAAAGATTAACTCTTCTCGTGTTCTTTTCAAGTCCAAGAACAACAGCCTCGACCTTCTCTCCAATTGCTAGAGAGTCAGCCCTCTGCTTTCCTTTTTCGCTAGATATGTCACCTTTTTTAATGAATCCATTCAATCCATTTTCAAGAAGAACATCAACTCCAGCTGCATGTATTTCTTTAACCTCAGCTACAACAACATCGCCTTTCTTCGTATTGTTTGCAGCTTCTGCAAATGGATCATTCTCTAGTTGCTTTATTCCAAGATTAATTCTTTCTTTTTCTGGATTTATATCCAATACTACGACCTCTATCTTTTGGCCTTTTTCAAGTTGCTTTGACTTATCTTCATTCGAACCATCG
This sequence comes from uncultured Alphaproteobacteria bacterium, assembly GCA_905236375.1. Taxonomy (GTDB): domain Bacteria; phylum Pseudomonadota; class Alphaproteobacteria; order RUG11792; family RUG11792; genus CAJOOW01. The sequence goes on from CAJOOW010000014.1 coordinate 8,279, forward strand.
TTCCATGAGACATCAGACATATGAACCATTCCATCAAGATCATCTGTTAAGCCAACAAAGATCCCAAATTCTGTGATATTTTTAATGACTCCTTCGAGCTTTGTTCCAGCAGGATGTTCTTCTGCAAACTTTTGCCATGGATTTGGCTGACATTGCTTCAATCCAAGACTAATCTTCCTCTTTTGTGGATTTATGTCTAAGATCATTACTTCAACTTCATCGCCAACGTTGACAACCTTATTTGGCTGAACATTCTTTCTTATCCAGCTCATTTCTGATAGATATGCCAATCCTTCAATGCAATCTTCGAGTTCGATAAATGCACCATAATCCGTGACATTCACGACTTTTCCTTTGTATTTGTTTCCTACAATATATTTCTTTTCAATGTTTTCCCAAGGAGATTTCACTAGTTGCTTCATGCCAAGAGAAATTCTCCCGGAATCTTTGTTGAACTTTATCACTTGGACCTTTACAGTATCTCCAACTTTGACCATCTCTGAAGGATTTGTGATTCTCTTCCAGGACATATCAGTGACATGAAGCAATCCGTCGATTCCTCCAATATCTACGAACACACCATAATCTGCAATATTCTTAACGACTCCCTCGACAATCATTCCTTCTTCAAGTTTTGAGATAACTTCTGCTCTCGTTTCATTTCTAGCAGCTTCTAGAACAGCTCTTCGTGAAACAACAATATTATTTCTCGCTCTATCCATTTTCAAAATTTTAAATGGTTGTTTTAAATTCAAAAGAGGAGTGATATCTTTAACAAGCCTTAAATCAACTTGGCTTCCAGGTAAGAAGGCGGTCGTCCCATTGATATCAACAGCAAATCCTCCTTTCGTTCTTCCTGTAATGCTTCCTTCAACTGATTCTCCAGCTTCAAGTCGTTTTTCTAAATCTTTCCAAACAGCTTCTTTTTTCGCTCTTTCAATGCTTAAAATAGGCTCGCCGTTCCTATCTTCATATCTTTCAACAAAAACCTCGAGAGTATCTCCAACAGAGACTTCATCTGTTCCTTTTAATGCTTTTATATCGTCTAAAAATAGTCGTCCTTCGGACTTTAATCCAACATCAATAACAGCTTTGTCATTTTTAATTCCAACAATTGTTCCAAGAACAACTTTGCCTTCTAAAGAATCTTTACCAGCAAGAGATTCCTCTAGCATCTCTGCGAAACTTAGATTTTTACTGTTTGCCATATTCACCTTAAAATTTGAGCAGAAAATAATTTCTGCGGAAAAAAGTTTAACCACTGCGTTGAATTCTATCAGATTTTTTCAAATGTTTAAAGTAAATTCCAAAACTTTGTCTGAGTTATGTGCAAAATAAAATTCCATAAAAATTTTATGCATTTTTATCTCCTCTTGGAAAAATCCAAGCTGATGAGTATAATTAAAACCATAAGGATTTTTTGAGAGAGCGATCTTGTGAGACTTATTTCAGCCAGGCGTTGTGTCACTAGGATTTCGATATTCCTCGTTTTTATCGCACTTATTGCGTTTTTCTTGTTTGAAAATCTAAAAAACGCTTTCATGTATAATATCCACATCAATTCCATAATCTTGCTCTGTTTTTTCACAGGAGTTTTCTTCATATACAACAGGATTTTCCTTTATGACAGAGAATATGAAAAATTGCTCTCATTTGAAAAACTGAAGAAAAACGATCTTGAAGAATTAAAATTAATTTCTCCAATTTCGTTTTATATCTCCAGATCAAGCAATCTTGCCTCGCAATCAAAACTCGATTCCGTTATGGATAGTATTGAAAAAAGAGTCGATAACTGTGGCGCTTTCCCAAAATATCTCTCTGGAATCCTGATTTTTCTCGGCCTTTTTGGAACTTTTTGGGGATTATCTCAAACAATAGGAAATGTTGCTAATATCATTGATAATTTGGGCATTGATCAATCAGATGCCGCTGAATCATTTGTGAAATTAAATGACAGTTTAAGAATCCCGCTTTCTGGAATGGGGATAGCTTTTGGATGTTCTCTCTTTGGGCTTTCCGGATCTTTAATCCTCGGATTTTTAAATATCAATCAAAAAAGAGTCGCTGATAATTTCATTTATAAAGTTGAGGAATGGCTGACAAAAAGAACCATTAGTCTTGATTCCGATATGGCCTATCATGGCGCCACATTCTCAATGGGCCTTTTGGAAAAAACTATTGAAATGATTTATGCATTTCAAAATCAACTGAAAGAATTTGAAGGAAACAGAATATCTTTAACAAGTCTTCAAAAAGAACTTTCTATGAAAATCAGCCAACTAACAGATATTGTCTCGATGAAAGCGAAAGATTCAGTTGATGTTGAAATGCTGAAAAAACTAGATGGAATTGATAGGTCGCTTAGTGATCTTGTTCAAGGTTCATTTTCAAACAGAGATTATATCGTTGAAAATCTCGGGAAAGATATCCGGATGATTTCAAAAACATTATCTTCGCTTATGAGAGAATAAATGGACGCCTTCAGAAATAAACTAAATTCGATTTTAGAGCATTATGAAAAAGTCAGGGAACAACTGAATGATCCATCAGATTTTGACCAAAAAGAATATGCAAAACTTTCAAAAGAATTCTCAGATCTCGGAGATATCTCAAAAGAAATAAGACTATTATTCTCCAAGCAAAATGAATTAAAAGAGACAACGGAACTCGCGGAATCTTCGTCTGATAAAGAAATAAAAGCAATGGCCGAAGAAGAGATTCCCCATCTCAAAGCCTCTATTGAAGAAATTGAAAATCAGATCAAAATCCTCCTTTTGCCGAAAGATATTGATGATGAAAAAGGCGCAATTCTTGAAATCAGAGCAGGAACAGGCGGAGATGAAGCCGGGCTCTTTGCTGCTGATCTTTTCAGAATGTATGAAATGTATGCCGCAATTCATGGCTGGAAATTTGAAGTTTTGGAATTTTCAGAAAGCGGAATTGGAGCCATAAAAGAAGCAAGCGCCTCGATTTCTGGAAAAGGAGTTTTTGCAAGATTGAAATTTGAATCAGGAGTTCACAGAGTTCAAAGAGTCCCTGAAACGGAATCTTCTGGCCGAATTCACACATCCGCCGCAACAGTTGCTGTTCTTCCTGAAGCCGAAGAAGTTGATGTTCAAATTGATGAAAAAGATCTTCAAATCGATACATATCGATCATCAGGAGCCGGAGGACAACACGTTAATAAAACAGACAGCGCCGTTAGAATTACCCATATCCCAACAGGAACAGTTGTTGCCGTTCAAGATGAAAGATCGCAATATAAAAACAAAGCCAAAGCTATGAAAATTTTGAGATCAAGAATCTATGAACATGAAAAGCAAAAACAAGAAACATCAAGATCTGAAAGCCGAAAAACTCAAGTTGGCTCAGGAGATAGATCTGAAAGAATCAGAACTTATAATTTCCCTCAAGGAAGAGTCTCGGATCA
>CAJOOW010000015.1 GCA_905236375.1 uncultured Alphaproteobacteria bacterium
AACCTTCTTCATAATTTATTCGTATGGCTTGCTGTTTTTTGATCCTTTCAACAGCTTTCTTGATCTTATCCATATCATTAGTTTTTATGATGATATAAAGCTTTCGAGTTTTTTCATCTTTCGTTATAAACAAATAATCTTCATTCCTATGAGGCAATTTTGATTGAATGGTCCTTAAGGCTGGAGCCCCAAGGTTAGTCCCAATAAACAATGTTGTATAAGGACCAATTTCATTTTGAATTTCATCGATTTGAAACGCAGATTTAATAATCTGTTTACATTCCGGAACATCAATTCCGTTTTCAACAACAAGGCATATTCTTTTCATCATAATTGCATATTCTTCATAAGCTTTCGGAAATTGTTCTTCGACATGCTTTATGAATTTTTCGAAAAATGCTTTATCGATTTTTTTCTCGGCTTTAAGATATTCGTCGACCATATTTAAGGTTGATTTTGCGATCTTCTCTATTTTATTATCATTCGGATGCTGAAGAACAGAATCTTTAGGATCTGGCAATTTTGAGTGAATCCAAAGCCCGCCAATAGCATAAGCTAAAACATCATCAAGCATGAAATAGGCAGGCAAAGCATTTGAAGATTTATGACTCAAGAAATAATTTCTCATGGATAATTTTGTATTTGGATCCATTGTTTGAAAAAGTCTGTGACATACTTGTTTCAAAATTTCACATATATCCGCGGCTTTGTTTCCCCAATTGAATTTCAATATTATGTTATTTCCAAAAGATTTTGCAAAGCTTCCTGAGTTTTTGATTGTCGAACATACGAAGACCTTAAGTGAATCTTTCACTTTAAGTTGACTGTCATAGAAATCAAAAATCGCATCAAAATCTATATGGCTTGCGATTTTTTCATTATATTCCTTCATTTCCAGAGCTCTTGCTGCCAAAATCTCCATATCAGATTGGAATTGACTGTCATATTTTTCGCTAACTTTGTGCCATAAATTCAAAAAATTCGGAGTCATATATTTATGATTATATTTTCGATTGATATCGGCTAGGCATGAGATAAATTCTGCTTGTTCATCTTCATTTGAAGTTAGGCTGGAAAAAGAGCTTGTTATTTCCTTTTCTAATTCCTCACTGATTGTCTTATCAAAGAAAATTTGGCTGAAAAGCGAAATGTTCCGATTTATCTGAAAATCCAAATTCAATCCGAAACAAAAATTGCAACACATCCCGAATAGAACGATAAAAAGTCTGTAGGGCATTTGAGACAAAAACTTAGCTGACTCTATACATAAAATTATACGCCTTCATGACCTTGGAATGATAGCGTTTATGATATTTCTTTTTGCTTGTATGATACATTTTTATTGCTTTTTCCCAACTCCCATATTTGTTATAGAGAGATTTCAATAACCGAGCAGCATATGCCGCATTTTTTTCTGGAGTAAACATTTCGTTTAGTGAGGAAAAATGTTTTTTGTGAGTTTTATAATGTAGCTGTAAACATCCAATGCTAATATTTTTGCAACCACTATTTAAGGAGTTGTTAACAAAATTAACGGCTTCCCCTTTAGTCTTAAAATTATGTGCTCTGCCTCTTGCATTAACGGCATAAGCTTTATGTTTTGATTCAATCTCAGCAATAGAATTCAAAATTCCATGTGGAATTCCTGTATTCTGTTCTTCTTTTGCTATTATCTTTTCGATCCTTATTTTTTCTGTTTCGGGAGTCCGTTCGCTTTCTTCTTCGACAGACGTTTTCATGCTAGAACATCCTGATAATGCAAAGATAACCAGCATAAATTGGATAAACTTTTCGATCAATATTCTTTCCATATTGAAGGTCATGGGGGCAGTGTAGCAGAAATGATTTCAAATGTCAACATATTAAATATATATTTCTTATTTGTAAAATATTTTTATATATTTGGATTTATTTTTAAAAGAATGCTTATAAAAATTACTCTAACTTTAGCATGTTTAAGAAGCATAGGAGCCAAAAGCCCTCTAAAAGACTAAACCTTATTTCTTTTTGAGAAACAATATTCCGGTCACAAATATTAAAATTGGAACAGCAAATGCAGAAAATGCAATAGGTAGCACACCACTTTCGCCATAAGCCATCACGATATTATTTAGAAAATAAACAGGAAAAGCCAAAGCCATTAAGATGGCTACCTTTATCATATAAGCTTTTCGGTCTCTTAAATTCTGATTTACGCAAAAAGTCATTGCAACAACCGCAAAAGCAAACATTTGTAGGATAATAGAAATTCTAGAATACCAATGGATCTTGTAACCAATTGTTGATAATCCAACTTTTGAAAACATATTTATGTATTTACCAATACTCCAAAAAGAAATTTCTCTCGGATCCGCCACCATACTACTGAGATTTTTATAAGAAATTTTTGTTGGCAAATTCACTGAATTTTCTTCTGACCTAAGTCCATTTGCTGTTATAATGACACATTCTTTTGCGCTCCAATTCCCATCTGATATCCCTAAATTTTTGGCCCGAATCAACCGAATATAATCATTTGATTCATTAAATTCAAAAATTCTGACATTAAATAAAGAGGAGGTTTTTTGGCTAAATCCCCTTGCTGCTATTATGTATGATTTTTTGTCAAAAGTGTCTTTCAGCCAAATACCTTTATTTGTGATTGTCATATTTGTTTCGAAATCTTTCCCTTGTTTTAAGATTGTGTTGGTTTTGTGATACTGTTTGTATGAATAAGCAGAAAGACTATCGAAAACTGAAATATAAAAAGTCCCCAAAATTGCCACTGCAATAGCTATGGATTTAAAAATTTGGAAAGGTGATATGCCAGAGCCTTTTATAACGATTAACTCCAATTTATTATGAAAATTTGTAAAAAAGACGATCGATGACAAGAGGATCATGAAAGCGAAAAAAGATGAAAAACTCACCATCGCCCGACAAAATGTTATTTTAATTATTTGAGTCATAGATGGACTATAGCCCGCTGAAAAATATTTTCTAACAACCTCCATCGATTCCAACAACATTATCACAATAAAAAAACATAAAAAAACAACAAGGAAGCTTTTAATGAAATTGCTGATTAAATACCTTGATAATATTCCCCTCATCAGTTCTGTCTCCTCATAAAAAAGACATACAGGAAAGCGATTAAGCCTAACATTATCAGATAGTTATAAAATATCATCGCTGTATTTTTTGTTGCCGTATTTAGTAGTAGCATAAAAAAGACATAGCAGCCTGTTCCTGCAAAGAAAGCAGAAATCGAATCTCTAAGCATTTGTCCTCTCTCTTTTGCTTTAATTAAAAAAATTCCAACAATTAAAGCATTTAGGATTGAGAGAAATGAACTCAAAATCCTGGAATGATATTCCGCTTTGTAATTTGTTTTCAGATGTTCATCAGTCGCTACTTCAGCCTCACTTATCAACTCAGATTGAGTTAGATAATTCACCTTGGATGATTTCTCATAAAATCTTTTAAAGAATTGAGTTATGTCATATGACAGAGATTCAAATTGCAAAGTCGCAATTACTTCATTTTTTGCACTTAGCTCTTGTCGATATCCATTCACTAGTTGTATGTGCACTTCGCCATTCTCCATCAATAAAGCTCCCTCTTTCGCTGATATAATATTTGTATTCAACGTTTGTTTCTTTGGAATATAAGAAATAAAAATATTTCGCAACTCATTTCCTTCTCTAGATCCGACATAAACCATTGCATTTCCAATGGAATTAAACGAATCTGGTTTTAAGAGATTTATTGAAATCTGCGTTTTGATCTGTTCCTTCATATATTCAAAAGCCTTATATGCCTGTGGAGATCCGCTAGTATGTATATATAAAACAATGGCAGAAATAAGACATCCCACAGCTAGTAAAGGATTTAAGATCGATAAATAGCTTTTACCAGATGTCATCATTATCACCAACTCATTAGTTGTTTGAAGCGAATGCAAAGTTATTATCACAGAGATCAACAGACAAATCGGCAAGATAATGCCACTAATTCCTGGAAGAACACAAATAATTAGTTTGAAAAATGTCCATATGGATAAACTATCTGAAACAATTAGATCTATATATTTTACTGACATTGTTATCCAAGCCATTAAGATAACAATTGGAGAAACCATAAGAAATGTTGTTAATAGTCTTTTGAAAATGTATCTAAAGGCTATTGAAAACATCGCTCTAAAAGATCATTCCTCACTTGTTTCTGTTTCTTCGGAAGATTCCGTAATTGCGGAGATTGAAGTTATTTTTTCTCCTTCGTTTAATCTGAAAAGAATAACTCCTTGAGAAACTCTTCGAGTGATTCTAATTTCTTCAACAGAACATCTCATAATCCGCCCTGTGTTGGTAACCATCATGATTTGAGTGTCATATTCAACAGGGAAAGAGGCAACAACCTTTCCATTTTTCTCTGTTATTGCAAGGCTTGTAAATCCCTGAGTTCCTCGGCTCGTTGAACGATAATCATAAGAAGAAGAAATCTTTCCAAATCCATTTTCAGTTACTGTTAGAATAAGTTTTTCTTCGCTGGCGAGCTTTGTCATTCGATCTTCAACTAGGCCTCTTGTTTCGAGTTTGCCTTTCTTCGCCAATTTCCTGAGTTTCTCGGCATTCTTCAAATATTCTTCACGTTCTTCGATATTTTCAAGATCATAGCGATCAAGATTTGCCATAGAGATAACTTCATCTCCTGGTTTTAGTTTAATTCCTCTGACTCCATTAGAATTTCTTCCAGCAAAAACTCTTATGTCATCAACTGGGAATCTGTTGCAAACTCCATTGCGAGTGCTTAGAAAAACATCCTGATCATCAGCGCAGAATCTAACATCAATGAGCTTTTCGCCTTCATCAAGAAGCATTGCTCTTTTTCCATTTGATTGAATGTTTTCAAAATCTTGATATTTATTTCTCCTTACATTTCCAAATGATGTTGAGAATATCAAAGTTTTATCATCGAAATTTTCATCAGACCTTACTATTAGAATTGTTGCAATGTTTTCATTTTCTTCAACAGGGAGCATATTAACAAGAGCCCTTCCTTTTGAAGTTGGAGAACCAATTGGAAGTTTATAAACCTTCATTTTGTAAACTTTTCCTATGGTCGTAAAGAACAAAACATCATCATGAGTGTTCGCTATTATGACTCTTTGGACGATATCCTCTTCTTTTGTTTCCATGCCATTTCGGCCTCTTCCTCCGCGTTTTTGCGCTCTATAAGTCGAAAGAGGAACGCGTTTGATATACCCGCCAAGAGTATATGTAACAACCATATCTTCTTTTTGGATTAGATCTTCATCATCGACGTTTTCAAATGTTTGCTCAATTTGAGTTAATCTCGGAGTATTAAATTTCTCTTTAACTTCTTGCATTTCAGATTTAATAATCTCAATAACTCTTTGCTTTGAACCCAAAATATCGAGCAGTTCATTGATCTGCGCAACAACTTCATTTAAATCATTTTGAATCTTATCCCTTTCAAGCCCTGTTAATTTATGGAGTCTTAAATCCAAAATCGCATTGGCTTGTTCTTCTGTGAGCTTGTAAGTCTTCGCATTTTCGGAATATCCATCGACTAGTTCTAGAAGTGGCTTAATGTTTTCCGCATCAAATTCTTCAAGCATCAAGTTGTCTTTTGCTTCATTTCTATCGGCTGCTGATCTTATGATTTCAATTACCCTATCGATATTTGCAATTGCCAAACCAAAACCAAGCAATATATGGGCTCTCTCTCTGCTCTTTTTCAGATTAAATTTGCTTCTTCTTATGACAACTTCTTGTCTGAATTCGATGAAATTATCGATAATTCCGCGAAGAGATAATTGAACAGGCCTGTTTTTAACGAGAGCGACCATGTTATATCCAAGGCTCGTCTGCAGCTGAGTGAATTTAAATAATTGATTTAAAACAACTTCTCCAACAACATCTTTTTTAAGTTCGATGACTATTCTGACTCCGTCTTTGTTAGACTCATCTCTGATATCACTAATTCCTTCAACGATTTTTTCCTTAACAAGTTCTGCGATTCTCTCAACCAATTTCGCTTTGTTAACTTGATATGGGATTTCATGAACAATTATGCTTTCTTTATCGCCATGTCCCTTAACAATGCTTGTTTTTGCTCTGACAATAATTGAACCTCTGCCGGAATTGAAGGCATTTCTGATTCCTCCATTTCCCATAACAATTCCGCCAGTTGGAAAATCTGGCCCTGGAATATAATTTTGCATCAATTCTTCGATTGTTATGTCTGGATTATCCAAAACAGCACAACAAGCATCAATAACTTCTCCAAGGTTATGAGTTGGGATATAAGTTGCCATTCCAACAGCAATTCCGTTTGATCCATTTACCAAAAGATTTGGGAATTTTGCAGGAAGAACAATTGGCTCCATGATTGTTCCGTCATAGTTTGGAGCGAAATTAACGGTATCTTCATCAATATTAGCAACGAGTTCATGCGCTGCAAGAGCCATTCTGGCTTCTGTGTAACGAGGAGCCGCTGCGGAATCTCCATCCATTGAACCAAAGTTTCCTTGGCCATCAACAAGAGGAAGTCTTAAGCTAAAATCTTGAGCCAAACGAACCATAGTATCGTAAATTGCAGCATCGCCATGAGGATGATATTTTCCCATAACTTCGCCGACAACCCTTGCGGATTTTCTATATGGTTTGTTATAGTGATTGCTTGTTTCATTCATCGCATGAATGATCCTTCTGTGCACTGGCTTTAAACCATCACGAACGTCTGGAATCGCCCTCGAAACGATAACGCTCATAGCGTAATCTAAATATGAATTTTGAACTTCTTCTTCAATAGCAACTGATACGATATCGTTTCTTTCTTCCATTTATCTCAACAATCAACTGATTCATGCGTGATAGCTTATTATAGCACGAGAAAATTAGTTTTTTCAAAATCATTAGTTAAAATGAACAAAAATAGATAACGCCCCCACTCGTGAAGCTAGTTTTTCGATAAATCAATCAGGTAAAAACGACTTACAATTGAACTTAAGACAAAAATAATGTAGCATATTGTCGTGATTTTATAATAACTGGAAATAAAAAATGAAATTAGAATGGGGAAAAAAGGTATACTGTCCATCATGTGCTCTGCCTTTCTATAGTATGCAAAAGACATCGCTCGTTTGTCCTAATTGCGGGAATAAATTCGATATTTCTGAATTGCATACGAAAAAAACTTCAAATGTAGCCATGGATGAGATTACAGATACCGATGAAAAGATAGCTCTATCAGGATTTGAATTCATGGAAGAAGAGGCTGACGTCGATGTTGGAGATGATTCAAATGAACTCACAGATGATGAGGTTATGGAAGATATAAAATTGGTTGACGAAGAATAATGGCACCCAAGATCGTTTTAACAGCAGATAGACCGACAGGACATCTTCATCTTGGTCACTATATCGGCTCCCTAAAAAACAGAGTCGATTTGCAAGAGAGTTATAATTGTTTTGTGATGATTGCGGATATCCAAGCTCTTTCGGATAATTTTGATAACCCTGAAAAAGTTAGAGACAACGTAACCGAAGTCTGCAAGGATTATCTTTCTGTTGGGATCGATCCTGAAAAATCGACAATTTTAATCCAATCACTAATTCCGGAATTATTTGAATTAACGACTTACTTTTTAAATTTGGTTTCTGTCTCAAGGCTGGAGAGAAATCCAACGGTAAAAGCTGAACTTATGCAGAAAAGTTTTGCTGATTCGATTCCAGCTGGATTTTTAACATATCCGGCGAGTCAAGCTGCAGATATAACAGCTTTTAAAGCAGAATTGGTTCCTGTTGGAGAAGATCAACTTCCTCATTTGGAATTAACCAATGAAATCGTCAGAAAATTCAACAGAACATACAAGACAAACTCACTTCATGAATGCCAAGCGATTCTTGGAAAAGTTAAAAGGCTCATCGGAATTGATGGAAAGGCAAAAGCCAGTAAATCCTTAAACAATGCGATATTTCTTTCGGATTCATCCGATGTTTTAAAGCAAAAAATCTATAGCATGTATACTGACCCAGATCATATAAAAGTTTCGGATCCAGGAAAAGTCGAAGGGAATGTTGTTTTTGCGTATCTTGATGCATTTTATGATGATAAATCAGAACTTGAATCTCTGAAAAAACAATATCAGCATGGAGGACTTGGCGATATGGTTTTGAAATCTCTTTTAAATGACACTCTGCAAAAATTGTTAAAACCTATACGAGAAAAGAGAGAATCAATTTCCGATGCCGAAGTTATGGATATCTTAATTAATGGTTCGAAAAGAGCAAGGGAGATTGCTAAACAAACAATTTCCGAAGTAAGAAATGCTATTGGATTAACTTATTGATAAGATAATTATTTAATTTCTCTTAACAACTGAAACTAAATGTTTTAGCATATAATTGTTGTATTGTCCTGATATCTCCTCATGATATTAAAGCTGGTTAAATTATTTTTTCTTACGATAATAACTAGTTTAGTCGGTTATTACGTTGTTCGGACGCAACCTTCACATAACCCTGAAGTTTCAAAAGATCTGAAAAGCCATGATGCAACAAGAAACATCAAATATCAAAAACGATTAGGCGAAGGGCTTTTAATCCTAGAAGCTGCCGAAGTAAAAATCAAATCGACAAAAAAAATTTTATTATCTGGAATTCACGCAACACATAAAAGGAACAACAAAAAAGTTACAATCGAAAGCAGAGAATGTGAAATAAATATCGATTTGCAAAAAGCATTTTTGAGGAAGAGCGTTATTATGAGATCTTCAGATATCACATGCAAAACGAGTGAAGCTACCGTGGATTTCAGGAACAATGCGATTTTCGGCAATTCACCTATTACTGGCAGAAAATCTGGAAGCAGTTTCTCGGCATCTGGATTTGCTATTAACCGGGATGGTATTATAAAATTAAAGAAAGCGACATTTAAGAGAGTAAAATGAGATTAATCTATCAGCTATTTTTTCTTGTTTTGGTGAGTTTCAATTGTTTAGCTTTTGAGACGTCAGCTGATGATATTGAATTTGACACTCAAAATGGCATCTGTATTCTTTCTGGAAATGCAGTTTTGAAAAATAATGATAATATTTTTAAAGCTGATAAAATCACGATATATAAAAAAGATTCAGATAAGTTACCAACGAAAATTATAGCTTTTGGAAATGTCTCATATAGCGATGGCAGAAATTCAGTAACCTCTCAAAAATGTATTGGAAATGTCGACTCTATAGTTTTTTCTCAAAATGTTATCGTAGAAGGAGTTGATTTCGGAAAAATTGAGGCTGATAAAGCGATATACAGCATCAAAGCAAAAAAGATAGACTTAACTTCCAAGAAAAAAGTAAAATTGACACTGGATAAATTCATCGAAGAGAAACTCAAAAAAAGCAAATGATTTTAGAAGCTAATAATATAACAAAATCTTTCAAGGATAGGCTGGTTTTGCGCGGAGTTTCTTTGAATTTTAAAGTCAATGAAGTCACTGGAATATTGGGGCCGAATGGCGCTGGAAAAACTACGTTATTTTCAATTTTAACTGGAATGATCAAACCGGATTCTGGAGAAATAAGGCTTGGAGGAGAGGATATAACTAACCTTAAAATTTATCAGCGAGCAAAACGCGGGATTGTTTATCTTCCTCAAGATTCGTCGATTTTCAGAGGACTTTCTGTTGAAGATAATATCAAAGCTGTCTTGGAAATAACTAGTTCTTCTGATGAAGAGGTCAATTCAAAACTTGATGAATTACTCGATGCCTTCTCAATTGCTCACTTAAGAAAAGCCATGGCCCCATTTCTTTCTGGAGGAGAAAGACGAAAAGTTGAAATCGCAAGAGCCCTTGCTTCATCTCCTTTGTTCTTAATGCTCGATGAGCCATTTTCTGGAATCGATCCAATTTCTGTTAATGAAATCATAGCAATTATTAAGAAACTTAAGGAATCAGGAATCGGAGTTATTATCACAGATCATAATGTTCGTGAAACTCTTCAGGTTATCGACAGGTGTTATATCATCGCTAATGGACAAATTTTAACAAGTGGAACAGCAGATGAGATAACTTCCGATAAGAATACGAGAGAACTTTATCTTGGAGAAACTTTTAAAATCTGAATCATTGATTCGCCTAGGAAAGTATTTAAAATCTTCCTTGTTGAGTATACGATTATCTGATAACATTCTTTTGCATAAAAGCTTATAGATAATTTAATACAATGCTGGATTTTAAGTTTTCATCTCCAATTCTGAAAGATTTGAACAGAAGAGGTTTTATTTATCAAGTAACTGATCCAGAAGCTTTAGATAAACTCTTTCAAAGCGGAGAAGAAATCACATTTTATGTGGGATTTGATCCAACAGCTAAGAGCCTTCATGTTGGTCATCTTCTTTGGATTCGTCTAATAACTAAACTTCAAAAACTTGGAATAAAGGCGATAATAATTTGCGGGGGAGCAACCAGTAAAATCGGAGATCCAACTTGGAAGGATAAAGAGCGGGTGATGCTTGATTATTCAACTGTTCTTGAAAATATCGAGGCGATCACAGCAAAACTCAAAAAACTTGTTAAATTCGATAATTGCGAAAATCCAGTTAGGCTGTTAAATAATGACGATTGGATTTCAAAAATCAATTATATGGAATTTCTCCGTGATTATGGCCCTCTTTTCTCGGTTAACAAAATGCTTACTATGGATAGCGTTTCGACTAGGCTCGAGAGGCAACAGCATTTGAGTTTCCTTGAATTTAACTATATGCTTTTGCAGGCATATGATTTTTTGTATCTTTTTGAAAATTATAATTGCCAGATCCAAATTGGCGGTGCCGATCAATGGTCTAATATGATTTCCGGTGTTGATTTAATTCGCAGAAAAACTGGCAAAATTGGAATCGGAATGTCGATGCCTCTTTTGACAAATGCCGATGGGAAGAAAATGGGCAAGACTGAAAGTGGGGCGGTTTGGATGGATGAAAATTTGATGTCGCCATTTGACTTCTGGCAATATTGGAGAAACGTCGATGACCGCGATGTCACGAAACTCTTGAAACTTTTCACCGATATTGATGTTGATGAAATCGAAAAGTTTGATTCATTGATTGGAACGAAAGAGATGAATGAGAAGAAGATTGTCCTTGCAGATTCGATAACTTCGATGGTTCATCCAGAAGTTGATTTGAATGCAATTCACAATACTGCTTCTGGAATTTTTCATGGATCTGAATCTGCAATTGATAGTCTTGAAACATTCAATATTTCGCGTGGGACAAGAATCGATAAAGCTTTGGTGATCACTGGTCTTGCAACAAGTCAAACATCAGCAAGACGTTTGATTGATGGCAAAGGAGTTAAGATCGATAGCAAAGTCGTTGAGATTTACGACTTACCAATAACTTCAGATTGCTTGATTTCCGTCGGTAAAAAGAAATTTGCGAAAGTTAATGTATCGTAGAATTTGTTAGAGTTAAAATCCGTTTTTTGATAGGTTATGTCTTCCCGGTTTGATACAGGTTTCGGTGCGACTAAACGGTATCGATCCACTCTAACTTTCAAATCGGTGCAGTTACT
>CAJOOW010000016.1 GCA_905236375.1 uncultured Alphaproteobacteria bacterium
CATAGTATAACATTTGATTTTAAAAATTCTAAAGGCATATTCCCATTTGATTTTGAAATAAATGATATAAAACTCTCAACGAATGATTTTGAGATAAATATTAATAATTTGAAAATACTTCTGAGCGCTAAAATGTTTCACGTGAAACATTTTAGAATTGACAAAGCCCAAGTCAAAATTCTGCAAGAAACCAAGCTCTACCCGAGCGATCTTAAAATGGCATTGTCCTTAATTGTCCAAAAAATTATAGATTTTGTAGAGATCAACGAGTTAAGCATTGATAAAGAAATACTTAAAAACATTAAATTATCTTATGATCCCCAAAATAACGAGAGGCGGTTTGAAGCCGATTCAAGATTCGGAAAGTTCCTAGCCTTATGGAATTTCAAAGACTCTAAAATCAACGGAGAGATTAGTTTCAATGATACCAAAATTCAGGCAGAATATGATAAATCGAATAGCTACCTAATGGCCAAATATGGAGAGATAACTCTGGATGGCATTCTGTCCGATGTTTTATTCAATGGAGAGGTGGCAATAAGCAATTGGAGACCTAATATTGAAATTTCGACAAAGGATGAATTTTTCAAAATAGCTGTAAATGATAAATCCACTGGCCTATCTGCGAAAATCGATTATGATATCGATAAGTTCGTGGCTTATGTCCATGATGTCTCAATTCCAAATATTCTCACTGCATCGCAATTTACAATTAACAAAGATCTGAAAGTTTCTGATTTTTCAGTGCTTTTCAAAAAAGGCAAAGCAGCATTCAAAGGAATAGATTTGTCTAGCAACAAGTTTTCTCTCGGGACTTGTTCGTTTTCCGACATTGATTTGGAACAATTAAAAGATCTTGAAGTAAAAGGAATTGTCAATGGCTCCGGGAATTTCAAAGATGGAAAAGAAAATCTAAAATTAAATTTTAAGAATCTTCAATACGGCGAACTCAAGATCCCAACTTTGGATTTATCATCTCAACATTCAAAAAACGAAACCAAGATTTCAGCCGCACTTGATATGTTTAAGAAAAATCAAAAATTGGATTTTAAAATCCAAACGAATGATTGGCTGATTTCAAAAGATTCTCAGCTGGATTTTAAAACTGATGGAAATATTGACTTTAATGACCTAAAGGTTGCTAGTGGCCAGCGAATAAGGGGAAAACTTGATTATAATATTCAAATTGCTGGAACTCTTCAAAGCCCTCTGCTATCCGGAAAAATCTCGATAAAAGACGGGGTTTATGTCAATCTTCAAAGTGGAACTTATATAAGAGACATAACTTTGGATTGTCTTTTAGATAAGAATTTTTTGAACATAAAGAAAATATATGCCAGGGATGATTCAAAGAAAGGCGGGACAATCGTCGGATCTGGCGGAATTAAATATATTAACGACCAACTAAAAACCGATATAAAGCTTAAGATTGAAAATTTCAAAGCAGTTGATCAAAAATGGCTAAATGGGGGGAGGCTCTTTGGAAATATAACATTCAAAGGCGATTTGTTTAGTAAAGTTAATGTCAATGGAGATCTTTATAGCGCAGATCCTGAGATTGATGTTTCTGGCATTGTTATGTTATCAATGAGATCAACAGATCTCATTGCAAAACCGAAAAAGAAGACAAAGTCTCAGAGTTTTGAGAAGCTAAAATTTCCAACTGATATTAAGCTTGAAATGAAACCAAAATTGAAAGTTCAAGGGTTTGGCTTAAAGAGCATTTGGCAGGGAGGAGCAAAAGTTACTGGAGATTTGATGGATCCAAATTATGTGGCAACTGCAAAACTTGAAAGCGGAAAGATAGAACTGACTGATAATGCTTTTAATCTAAAAGATGGAGATGTTTTGATTAATAAGGATGATATGAACATTTCAGTTGCTGCTGAAAAAAACATAGATAAAATTCTG
The DNA here is from genome assembly GCA_905236375.1 of uncultured Alphaproteobacteria bacterium. Lineage (GTDB taxonomy): Bacteria > Pseudomonadota > Alphaproteobacteria > RUG11792 > RUG11792 > CAJOOW01. The sequence goes on from CAJOOW010000016.1 coordinate 1,912, forward strand.
GTTGGAGCTAGATTCCATCAAGGAAATGGAGAATCCAAAGTAAGCTTCTATTCAAATCCTTATATGTCTGAGAAAGACATTGTTTCCTATATGCTTTTTGATAAAAATGCTTCTGAAATTTCGATGGGAGAAGGAATGTCACTTTTCACAACTATGAATAAACTATCGGGAAGAGCCGATTTCGATATCCTTGGTCGAATGAAAACAATCTTTGGAGTTGATACAATTTCGATAAAGAAAAATAAAAATTCTTCAGGAGAAGAATACGACTCTGTTAGTCTTGGGAAAAAACTCGGAAAATTCAAGGTTTCGGTTGATCAAGCAACAGGAAAAGATGGAACCGATGTCGTAGTTGAGGCCGATATTGCAAAGCATACGAAAGCTTCAGTTGACCTTTCATCAAGAGATTCATTCGGGGGAGGCATTCTTTGGAGCAGACGA
>CAJOOW010000017.1 GCA_905236375.1 uncultured Alphaproteobacteria bacterium
GATGACGAAGTTTATGATGTTGTTATTTGTAGGTTATTATTACACCATATTCGTCCAAAGGACGAAAGGCGCTTGCTTTTAGAATTAAATACCATCATTAAACCTGATGGTGGATTGTTCTTCTTCTCCTTTTTAAAACCTCCTCCAACTACTGCACCATATGTAGAACGAGATAGCTATTTTACCAAAGAGCATAATGTTGTAATGTATAATCCAGAATATTTAAAACAAACTCTTGCAGAGATAGGCGTTGGAAACCTCCTAAAAGAAGGAGGATATATAATGTCAAATGAATATTATAGAGATGAATATCAAGTATTAATTTACAGAAAGGAATAAACTATGATTAATTTTGAGGAGATTAACAATAGGATTGATAATAACAAAGGAAGTTTGGATGAACTCGTGGCATTCCTGTCAAAGAAGTTGTATGATAAAAATCCTAATGGTGAATACATAACAGATCCTTACTATACATTTTTGTTATGTCTTAACAAAATTGCCCCCATGTTATATAGTAAGGATTCAAAAGATGGGTATTATGCTATTGAATTGAATAAATACTCTGATGGAAAAAATGGGTATTTTGACAAATTGTTTGAGATAGCATCTCTTTTGATAAGATTCTTGATAGTGAGTGATCCCCAGAAAATTGACGGAAAAAAGGTTGAAGTGGAAAAATGGAACGTAATCCTCAAAATGGACACCCATAATAATCCACAAGGGAAGAGCAGATATTCTTTAGTCACCCCAAATAGCGACCCAGAAGGAGACCTCTTAATTGGAAACTTCGTAATTAAAGATAAAACTTGCAAAAGCCTTGCTTACACATTGTTCTTTGATTATTTTGAATTCTGCAATCAAGAAAAAGATGCTGGAAGGCTCGAAGAACAAGATGTCTATACTGTTCATAAAGAATTTATCAACTATAAGACTGCACGATCATTTGCTTATGAAACGTATAGAAATGCATTAAGAAAGATAACAGATGGTAACATAGATTCAAAAGGGCTTAGTTATTCGGATAGAAATAGACAAGCGAGATTGGGGAAAAAGCATTATTTAGATTTTATTCGCTGTATCTTGTGTAAGAAGGATATATATAAAATGAAATCTTCTTTCTCGGAGTATCTTAAAGATGAACAGACTGATAATTCCTGGAAAGAAGGAAGCAACTCTATGAAGTCTTTTTCATATTATAATTTGGGCATACAAGGATTCGAATCATGGGGAACCTTAATGATTGAAAGCGAAGACAAAGCAGAAATTGTTTATAAAAAGTTTTATCATAGGAGTGGTGACGAGCTCGAAGATTCTCTTTTGCTTGCTAAAATTAAGAACATAATATCTGCTTTAAAGAAAATTGACGATGATTTTAATGACGCTCATAATAAGCAAAAGATTAGACATGAATCAATAAAGTCTGCAAAGGCTGCTATTATGTCTCGAAATATGAGCCATAACTTAGGAAGTCATGTCATGTCGTATTTAAAGCACCACCTTGGCTCCGTAAAGGACATGTTGAATGATCAAATTCTCTCCTATCTTTTTTCGGGAGAAAAAGATTTTAATGAAACTATGTATAACCCTGCCAAATGGAATGAAAGGGAATGGTTTAAGGAGACGGAAAAACAAAGGGCCGCAAAAGAATCGGACAAGTTATACGCCACGAAATTGGCGTTGCCATTTTTGGTCGGTCTTGGACAATTTATTTCTTATCTTCAAGAGAGGCAAGACTTTATAGCAACAATAGCTACAGATTATATTCCATATTTTGCAAGTGTTAATTTTAAAGACTTTGTTTACGATGAGCTAAACAATGATAAACGTTATAATCGACACCCAGATAGAAAAAATTTGAAGCCTGACAACATTCTTTTAGGCAATATTGCTCGTTCTGAAGGTCTAGGACGCCTTACAAGTCCTACTAGACAAGAAGACAACACCTCCCTTTGTGATATAATAATCAAATTTAGAGAACATTTTACAGGTGATCCTGTGGAAAAAATTAAGAAGCACAAAGTTTTCCCAGAAAAGTATTATAAAAAAGAAGAGATTAGGTTTGCGAAAAGCGAGCTTAAAGCAATGAGGAAATGGGATGTAAGTTTTCCTGGTGGAGTTGTCGGTCGCCAAGCTGTGTTTTCTATAATGGAAAACGTCATTAGAAATGCTGCAAAACATGGTAACTGGAGAAAAAAAGGGAAGTTGGAATTAACAATTGATGTTTTTACAAAAGAAGATCTCGTAAATAGAAAGAAGGATGTAAAAAGACGCTTACGCAATAATGACAATATCAGCGGAGAACTCAGCCTGTTTGATGTTTTTAAAAGATTCTATTTAAATGCAAAAGACTGTGATGATTTGTTTTTTGTTACTTTGACTGACAATCTTGATTTTAGTCGCGACTCATTGGTGTCATTGAGGAAAGCTATTGCAGAAGAATATGTAGATGATTCTAATAGAATGATAAATGCGAATAAAGGCATTAAGGAAATGC
>CAJOOW010000018.1 GCA_905236375.1 uncultured Alphaproteobacteria bacterium
ATTTAACGGTTCCAAAGCAAAGAGTTTGGCTTGCTGATTGCTATCTTATTAATCGAAAAGCAGCAGTGAGTCTTATTAAACACGCTCTTCCAATTCGGATGCCTGTTGATCACTATGTTAATCGTTCTTGGGAACTCGGATACAAATTCCGATGTATTGATCCGAAAATTGTAAGTCAAACATTCGGAGATACTTATATTCAGTTCAGTAATGGGCAAGAAAAAGGATATCTATACATTCCACAACATATGTTTAGAATTGCAACTCAGCTTGCGACGATTTTAATGACTTATTTAACCGAAAGATAAAGACAAAGAAACATTAATATTACTGAATGTTAACTATTTGTTAATTATTTTTTGTTACCATAACATGATCGATACGTTAATAAGACAAAAAGTTATGGTAAAACTAATATTTTTTATAATTCTTTATTTTGCCTCAAGTTCCTCTTTTTCGCAAGACAATCTGGTATATTATAATCTTAGGAATGATTTCAACAAAGGATATTACTCTCAAATTTTTTCGAATGAATTTGGAGGCCCTGCCACTAATACAGCAGCAACAAAACTTAGTCTTGTCAAAACTGGATTTCCACAAGATCTTAAACAACCCGAAAAAGAACCAACAATTAACGAACTAGACTATCTCGGAATGGCTCCAATACACTATTTTGCGGCAACTAGGATTCTATCTGGAGAAGAATATCTCAATATGAAAGAAATTGGGAAACAGCTCATCACTCTCGGGGCAAATATCAATTTGGCAAATCAATTTGGAATAAAACCCATAAAATTAGCGTTCGCATATGGAAATTATGCTGCTGTTAGTGTTTTTCTTGAAACTGGAAAACTTCAGAAAGATATATCACTATTACGTTCATTGTTTTCAGATGAACTAGACGATGAATGGCAAATCGCTCGAAGTGCGATAATTCAAGGAAAAGTTGAAATTTGGAAGATGGTAAGGGATGCTTGGTTGCCCGATAAAACTCTCTCTCGCATTTATCTTTTAAATCTCAGAATGTCAACTATAGAGAGATTTTTAAATTGTAATCCGGAAGGAGATTCGTTTGCAGTCTTCAACACTCGAATAATAAACGAAAATTTCAGAGCAGCAAATTTAACACTAAACCTCATAATTGATTCAATAGAACGTAAAAGAAATGCTTCAAAAGCAGAGAAAAAGCTCGTAAAAATTCCAGGAACGAGATTTTCAGTCGAAGTCAGTGAAGGAAAAACAATCCCCGCTCAAGAACTGATTAAACGGGGACAGTAAGCTATAAGAATCTTATGCGGCTTTGGAAGAATCATCGCAATCGCAATTGCAGTCGCAGTTCTCCTTAAAATATTTACGATCCTTATATTCGCTTTGTTTTCCTTTGTTAAATGAAGAAGTAGGCCTCAAATATCCCATAACTCTCGTCCATAATTCGCAACGAGTTCTTTCTTCATCGTTCAATTTAACTTTCTTGTCTTCCATCTTCAATTACCCCGAAAAAAATGATCTCTACAGTTATGTTAGCAAGGATAAACGACAGACTCAATATCAAAAATCCTCGCTGATATAATTAAAAATTTCAAGTGTGCCTTTTATAACATCACCTTGCAATATCCTGAATAAATGTCTTGTACAATCAATCTCTTATGAAAACAAATCTTTAAGCTTTTTGAAAAACTCAAATGACTGAGGGCTATTTGTTTTTTCATCCTTTTCATTTGCGAATTCTTCAAGGATTTCTTTTTGGCGTTTTGTTAAAGAAACAGGAGTTTCAACAATAACCTCAACTATCATATCCCCTCTTTTTGTCGAGTTCACAACGGGCATCCCTTTTCCTTTGACTCTGAATTGAGAGCCTGACTGTGTTCCGTGAGGAATTTTGATATTGCAATTATTTCCATCGAGATCTGGAACTTCAATTTCATCCCCTAATGTCGCCTTAACCATAGAAATTGGAACCTTGCAATAAAGATCATTATCTCGGCGAGTGAAAATTTTATGAGGCAAAACGTTTATGAAGATATACAAATTTCCGGTTGGAGCGCCTTTAAATCCAGCTTCTCCTTCGCCAACAATTCGAATTTTGCTTCCAGTTGAAACTCCAGCTGGAATTGTTATTTCCAAATTTCTTTCTCCTTTAACTCTTCCGCTTCCAGAGCATTTTTTACAAGGATCGGAAAGAACACTCCCACTTCCTCCGCAAGTTGAACAAGTTCTTTCGATTGTGATGAAGCCTTGATTGTGCCTAACACTTCCTCTTCCTCCGCAAGTTGGG
>CAJOOW010000019.1 GCA_905236375.1 uncultured Alphaproteobacteria bacterium
ACAATCCATGATATTCCGAAGATAATTTCTAAAAATAAAGAAATCGAAATTCGAGGCGAAGTTTATATGCCAGTTCAATCTTTTTTGGATTTAAATGCTCAAAAAGAGGAAAACGGAGAAAAACTCTTTGCCAATCCGCGAAATGCAGCAGCGGGCTCATTAAGACAGCTCGATTCGAATATCACAAAATCAAGAAATCTCGGATTTTTTGCATATTATATCGATTCATTCGAACAAGATCTCGGGATTCTAACTCAAATCGATGTTATGAACTTTATAAGAGATCTTGGATTTTCGACAGCTGATTTCAAACTTTGCAAATCATTGGATGAAATGTATCAATATTGTCTTAAAACTTCTCAGATTCGTTCTTCTCTCCCATATGAAATCGATGGTGCTGTTTTTAAAATAAATTCCTTAGAACTCCAGGAACGCTTGGGATTTGTTGGGAGAAATCCTCGTCATTCAATAGCGTTTAAATTTCCAGCAGAGGAAGCTGAAACAAAAATTAAAGATATCTTGATTAGCGTTGGAAGAACAGGAAAAGTAACTCCTGTTGCAATTTTGGAACCAGTAAATTTGAACGGAGCTATTGTTTCTAGGGCAACTTTGCATAATTTCAACGAAATTGACAGAAAGCAGATTGCGATTGGCGATACGGCCACAATCTTACGTTCTGGCGATGTCATTCCAAAAATAATTTCAGTGACAAAAAAGTCCGGAAATCCAACTTTTAATATCCCACAGACTTGCCCATCTTGTGGCTCTAAATTAGTTCAATATCCAGGACTTATCGATTTGTTTTGTCCAAATCATTATGAATGCCCTTCTCAAGTTGTTCGTTATATATCGTATTTTGTTTCAAAAAATTGCCTAGATATTCCAGGGCTTGGAGAGAAACAAGTATCCGAGTTTTATGAAGAAGGCCGAATAAAAACAGCTTTGGATATTTTTAAGCTAAAGGAAAAAGATGAAATTTCTCCACTAGCCTCTAAAATCGGATGGGGGAATATTTCAGCGCAAAAGCTTTATGATGCAATCGAAAAAAGCCGAAATATTACATTAACTAAATTTATTGTCTCACTTGGAATTCCAGGCGTTGGAGAGGTTGTTGCTCAATTGCTTGCAGATAAATTCGAAAGAATTGAAAATCTTACAAACGCTAGCAAAGAAACTCTAATCGAAATTGATGGCCTTGGCGATTTGATGGCAAAGGATATTTATGAATTTTTCAGAAATGAAATTAATATCAAGTTTGTAGATGAGTTTAAAAATTTGGTTTCAATTAAACCATACGTCAAGAAAAAATTGAATGAAGATTCCGAACTTTATAAAAAAACGATAGTATTTACAGGAACTTTATCAAGACTTGGACGAAATGAAGCAAAACAGCTGGCGATTTCAAAAGGAGCGAAAGCTAGTTCGTCAATTTCGAATAAGACAGACATCGTTGTTGTTGGTGAAAATCCAGGCTCTAAATTGAAAAAAGCAAACGAACTTGGAATAAAAATAATGACAGAAGAGGAGTTTTTGAAAATTGTTGAATAGATCTGAAATTATCGAAATTTTTGAAAGATTCAAACAGGAAAATGCAAATCCGACAAGCGAATTGATTGCTCCAAATGATTTTACATTTGCTGTTGCTGTTTTGCTTTCTGCTCAGACAACTGATAAAGCAGTTAATAAAATCACCAAAGAGCTTTTTAAAGTTGCTGATAATCCCTGCAAAATAATAAAACTCGGGATTGAAAAGCTCAAAGATTTTATTCATCCCCTCGGCTTTTTTAACAATAAAGCCAAAAATGTAATGGCATTATCTGAAAAATTGATAAATGAATACAATTCAGAGCTTCCTCGTAATCGAGATGAACTTGAAAAACTTCCAGGAATCGGAAGGAAATCCGCAAATGTCATCGCAAACAGATTATTTGGAGAAGGCACAATCGCCGTCGATACTCATGTTTTAAGAGTTTCAAAACGTCTAGGGCTTAGTCAATCAACAGCTCCTCTTGAAGTTGAAAAAGATTTGCTTAACGTTATCCCAAAGCAATTTCACAAAAACGCCAGTGATTGGATAGTTCTTCATGGTCGATATATTTGCATGGCTAAAAAGCCAAGATGCAACGAATGTTTTCTTTATGATTTATGCGAAACCGCAAATTGTAGCCAAATTTAACAAATGAAAAAACCTGATTTATGATTATTTTAAAAACTCAGATCCAATTTCCCATTCTTCTGCAGAAATTGAATGGCCAATATTATGAAAAGTTCTTAAGTTTGCGTTTATCCCAAGAGATAACAGGTTATTCTCTGCTCTCTTTGCATTTGAATAAGGCACAACCGGATCATCATCTGAATGCATGATTAAGACATCTGGCTTAGATATAGGCTTATCCTCTAAAGGCATTGCAAACAATCCCGAATACACAAGAATTTTTTCTATCTTTATATGGTATATCATCTCTAAAGCCATAATAGATCCTTGAGAAAAACCAACGAGATATACATTATTACAATTGTATTCCTGTTTTTTTGATTCAATATACTTTTTTAAAATCGGGGCTGTTTTACTAAGTCCTTTTCGCAAAGCATCGTAGTTCAATTCATCGAGACTAAACCATTGGAATCCTTCAATTCCCATATCACAACTTTCTGGCCCGTCAGGAAATAGAAATATGGAATTATCAATTCGTTCTTTTAGAAAAATTTCACCAATTTCTGCAAAGTCAGATCCTCTCGTTCCATAACCGTGAAGTGTGATAATCAATTTGTCAGGATTAAAAAATTTATCCGATTTTACTACTTTACTCGTTTTCAGCATTGCTTTCAGTCG
>CAJOOW010000020.1 GCA_905236375.1 uncultured Alphaproteobacteria bacterium
TATAGTTCCTGTATATGCATCATATCTTTTCCGTGGCGATGACTTCAGAAAAGAAATGTACAAAATTGCTCAAGGGTCTACAAGGTTTAATATTTCAAAAACAGAAGTTTTGAATATGAGAATTACAATTCCATCAATCGAAGAGCAAAACGCTATTGCGTCGGTATTGGTTAATGCTGACAAAGAAATAGAACTCGCCAACGAGAAATTAGCAAGGCTGCAATCTCAAAAGCGAGGTTTAATGCAGCAATTATTAACAGGTAAAAAAAGAATCAAATAAGATGAAAAAGAATTTTTCAACATATGTAGCTATTTTAACTGCTATTATAACAGGTATTGGCGTATACTACCAAGTATTTTACAGAGAAAGTACTTCTCTAAACATTGAAAGAAGTTCTGTTACTTTATTAACAAGGCCACTAAATATTGAAGGTCTTAATGTGTCATATAGGTTTCATGACACCATTGACGTCAAGAACCTGTGGCAAACAGTATATTTAATAAAAAATACTGGAGACAAAACTATATTAGGTGAGGGATTTGAGGGCCGTAATATTAGAAACTCTAATATTCCCTTAAAACTGGTTGGTTGTCAGAAATTGTTATCTGCAAGTATTTCGAAGACAAATAGTGGTGTATCCCTTAATGGGGAAAAACTATTTATTACACAATGGAGACGTGGAGAATACGTTGAAATAACTATTATCAGCGAAGGAAAGTCGTTTCCTGTATTAAAAATCAATGATAGGGATATCTCAGATGCAGAGATTACATATTCTGTATATTCACCAGAACAAGATAATAAAAATGAAAAAATAATTGACTCTTTCCCATCTGGCATCAAATCTATAATGAAATGGGGAGCTATCATAGCATTACTAATAATGTCTATTGCTATAATAGCACAATTACCTAAGCAAATGAAGGGAGCAGAAAGCAAGGGCGCAAAAATCACATCAACAATTTTGTTTGTTGTATTAGTTCTTTTTATGCTTATGCCCCTATTATGGATGTTTTAATATAAGTTCTTAAAACAAAAAAAGTCACAATGAATAAACCTATAATTAAAACCACAGATGAAGTTTTGGACATACTTCCCCAAACTATTAATTCTGCATTTTGCAGCCTCAGTAAATGGCTTGTTAATGGAAAAGAAAGTTTGCGTCTTACTGCTGAAGCAATCAAAGAAAAGGTAAAACAGATTCCAGAAGAGAAAATTGTTGAACCAGAACCATACGTTGCCATTCCTGCTATTCAACAGATATCATATTGCCAAAATAGTGAAGAATTGAGAGATTTGTACGCAAATCTTCTTACATCTTCTATGAATACTGATAAAAAATGGCAAGTACATCCTTCTTTTGTAGATATTATAAAACAACTCACTCCAGATGAAGCAAAAATAATAAAAAGTATTCCCAATTTTAAAAATAACTTTATGCCTGCTATTGATGTGAAACTCATGGATAAAAATGCATCTGGTCGTGGCCATCAAATATTCATAACCAATTTCGCAACAGTTGGTTTAAATGTTATTGAAAAAAAAGAAAACATATGTAGCTACATAGACAATCTTGTACGACTTAATATATTGGAAATTCCCCCTACATATCATTTAACAAATGAATCTTTGTATAAGCCTTTAGAAGAATCACCTGTATTGGAAAAAATGATTCCACAAGCTTATAAATATATATATAATATTGGCTATAATCATAAAATTATTACAATCACTAATTATGGCTTACTGTTTAAACAAATTTGCTGCCAATAACAAACTATATAATTTTTTCAAACAAATATGACACTACCAGTAAACGTTGAGTCGCTGATTGACGGAAGAGTCGTTGAGAGTGACAGAATCGAGTTTAAGAAAGGGTGGAATCCTGATGCCATCTATAGGACCATTTGTGCCTTTGCCAATGATTTCGAAGACATTAGTGGCGGTTATGTCGTAGTGGGAGTAGAAGAAGAAAACGGCAGAGCAAAAAGACCCGTTTGCGGAGTTGACATAGATGATCTGGATAATATCCAAAAGTCAATGATTGGCTTCAACAATCTTATTATGCCCTACTATCAGCCACGAACTGCCATTGAAGATGTTGATGGAAAGA
>CAJOOW010000021.1 GCA_905236375.1 uncultured Alphaproteobacteria bacterium
GTGGCAAATAATGTATTAACTGCTCAGAATCCAACACTAGCAACATCGACAGCAACGACAACTGCAGCTTCTGAGACTTTGGCAAATAAGCCAATGACTCAGCAAAGCGTTGCGAATAATGTATTAACTGCTCAAAATCCAGCAGTATCGACTGGAATAAATAATCAAAGCAATAATTCAAATCCAAAACGCAGAATGTCGTTAAAAACACTCGGGCAAAAAGTTATGAATCAATTGCCTCAACGACCAACAATGAAGTTTGCAAATACGGTTAAAGATGCTTTAGATGCAGTCCGGAAAGGAGAATCTCAAGTTTTGACTGACAGCAATGGAAAACGAATAGTTTTGCCAAATGAAGTTATCGATTCATATGGCAAGGAAGTTCCTGCTTCATCTGTTGTTGTGAATCTGCGTGATGACGCAGCAAAAACAAACCTAGCCAAATTTTGGTTAGATCAGGATAAGCCACAAAAACCGGATGTAGCAACAACAAATAATAAAGCAACACCTTTGGCCTAATCGTTTAAAATATGATTTTTGCAGTAGATTAGTCCGGAAATAATGGCGATGACTGAGGATATCCAAAGCATCGCCTCTCCTATTGCTAAAAGCCTCAATGAAGAATTTATCGAAGCCAAAAGTATGATTGCAATTGAAAACATCTGAGCTGCGGTTTTACATTTCGATAAAACAGATGTTTTAAAATTGTGTCCTGAAAATTCAGTGGCATCGCGGATTCCAGAGATTATTATTTCCCGGCACAATATGATTGCAGCTGGAATAATTGCTATTTTAGAAATCATTTGAAAGCCGACTATGAACAAAATGGCAATTGAAACAACGATCTTATCAGCCAAAGGATCAAGCATTTGTCCGAGTTTTGTGCTTTGTTTAAAAGCTCTTGCATAATATCCATCAAGATAATCCGTTATGCAACATAACAGAAAAATCACAAGAGACATCGTTTTTCCAAAACTTGAATCAAGAAAAAATCCCAAAGCAAAAATTGGGAGAAGGAACATTCTCGAAACGGTCAATGTATTTGGAACGGTGAAAAAGTCTTTCATTTCTTTGTCCTAAAAAACTCAAAAATCGACAATGCAGTCCCGCTATCGATTCCTTTTACCATTTTTAGGTCATCAATAGAAGCATTTTTTATAAGTTCAGCAGATCCGAAATGTTCCAATAGTAACTTTTTTCTAACATTGCCAACGGAATCTATTTGATCAAGAATTGATTTTGTCATTCCTCGACTTCGTTTCTTGCGATGAAAAGTTATAGCAGTTCTGTGGGCTTCATTCCTCAAAATGATCAAGAAGTTCAAAAGATCGCTGTTTCGACCCAAAATTTTTTCACTTCCATCTTCAAAAACAATCTTCTCATCTCCCATCCGGCGATCATTTTGTTTTGCAATCCCAATAACTTTAACTTTTTCAGAAAGACCGAGATTCTTCAAAACTTCCATTGCGATATTCAACTGAGTTTTTCCGCCATCGATTATGATAAGCTCCGGAATTTCTGGAATTCTTTTTGATTTAAACCTTTTTTCAAGAGAGAATCGCATCATTTGAATATCATCGCCACCTTGTGCCGTTTTGTCATCAATATTGAATTTTCTGGCTTTGCTTTTTTGAATGGTTCCATTTTCGAAAACAACCATAACTCCGCAGGCATTTGTTCCTTGAATATGGCTATTATCATAAGTTTCGATTCGATCAAGTTTCTCGATTCCAAGCAATTCGCAGAGCTCATTGATTTGTTTTTCATATTGATTTGTTTTTTCTCTCTGCAATTTCATCTTTGCATTTATTTCAGCCAAATCAATTATTTTTTTATAAATTCCGTTTTGTCCAAAGATAACCCGAACATTTGAATCATATGAGAGTTTGATGAATTCTGAAACTTCATCTGGGTTTTTTAATTCGAAATTTGTGACTATTGCGGACGGAGGAGTAACTGTTTTATAAAATTGCAAAATGAAAAGTTCTATGATTTCAGTAGGTTCTGATTCAATTATATTTTCAAGAATAAAACTTTCAGTTCCGACATTTTTCCCAGCTCTGAAAAAGGTTACGGCAACAGCCGCACAATCATTGTTTTTTGATATGGCTATGAAGTCAATTGAAGTCAAATTATCGATTTGGATATATTGCCTTGATTGAATTTCTGTTATCGCTTTTATCCTATCTCGAATAATTGCGGCTTGTTCGAAATCCATTTTTTTTGAAGCTTCATTCATTTGTTTCGTCAAAGTTTTTCTCGCAATTTCATCTTTGCCTTTTAAAAGATCTTTTGCTAATTTGACATTTTCTGCATATTCATCTTTTGAAATCTTTTTAACACATGGCGCTGAACATCTTTTTATGAAATATTGCAAACAAGGTCTCTCTCGTCTTTCAAAAAATGTATCCGTGCAATTTCTGAGCAAAAAAGTTTTTTGAATAACTTTAATGGTTTCATCCAAGGCAGAAATTGCAGGATAAGGCCCATAGAAATTTTTACCTTTTGGTTTCAAGGTTCTGTATTTATAAATCCTTGGAAATTCATGAGAATCATCAATGACGATATAAGGAAAAGTTTTGTCGTCTTTTAAGAGGACGTTATAAAAAGGCTTGAGAGTCTTTATCAGATTGTTTTCGAGAAGCAGTGATTCAATTTCAGAATTAACAACAATGAATTCAACAGAGGCTATATTTGAGACCATCATCTTTGTTCTGGTTGCTAGTTGCTCGAAATGCGTATATGAAATCAGTCGATTCTTGAGATGTTTAGCTTTGCCTACATAAATGACCTTGCCTTTCTCATCGATCATTTTATAGACCCCAGGGCGCATACCAGCATCATTTGCGGCGGTCTTTATTATTTTTGCTATTTCTTCAAAAGCTTTCAAAGATCTTTCATTTTGTCGTCCTTGAACGATCTAATTTTATCTTTTATTTCGGTCCATGTCTTCTGAAATTTCGGTGAATTGTATTCACTATAGAAAGAACGACGAGATCCAGACAATGCCGAAATGAACCATCATGATGAAAGCTGCGGCGCTTCCAATATCTTTAGCTTTTTTCGATAATTCGTGTTTTTCAGGCCCAATTCGATCGATTGTAGCTTCAATGGCTGAATTCAAAGCTTCTGCCAACAGAATTAACATATAAGAAGAAAATAAATATAATCTCATTGTCAGCAAAGTATCTCTGAATAGTTCAATAAAAATTAAGATTAGCAAAACAATCAATTCCTGCCTAAATGCTCGTTCTTTCAAAAGATATTTCAAACCGCTCATCGAATAGAAAAAGGCATTCTTAACAGCTTTTAAATCATCAATCATGGTCGCCTCATTTCAAAATTTAACTTCTTATTTTTTAGATCTTTTATGACCTTTATATATCCGGTCGTGCCGTTATAATCCAAACCATCGATATAAAAAACATTCTCTTCTTGATTTGGATTAATTATTTCAAATCCCAAAACTTCTGCTAAAAGCTTGGCTATTTCATAGTGTGTCGGTTTAAAGATCTTTTTGAATTTTTTCATAAATGCTTCATCATTGCTTTGAGCAATGACAGGAATCTGCGCCGTTTTCGGATCCAAAACGCTGTGACCAAACCAGCCATGATATCCTTGGTGCTCATTATGATCAGATGCCCAAATTATATAAAATTTACCTTTAAATTTATTGAATCTGTTAAAAATCCGAGAAATGAGAGTATCGTTATACCTCATTGCGCTGTCATAAAGATCAATCCGAGGATTTTCTCCTCCACTAAAATAATGCTTATCAGGATAATCTTTAGGAAAAGTATTTTGATAAGGAGTATGAACACATCTTTGATGGAGAATGATGAAATTTCGATCAGTAATCTCTTGTTGATCGATCAAAGTCAAAATATAGTCATCAACTAATTCAGCTGCCTTTGAAAAATCAGATTCTTTTGTTCTCAAAACATCGATATATCTTGAACTTGTGTTGCAGACTGAATTAACCATATTCTTCGGGTCTGAAGCCAAATAAAATGTCTTAAATCCATTTTCTTTTGCAAATTTAAACAATGAAGTTTCTCCCGAATTGTTGAGTTTAATATTATCAGGTTCCCATATAACATTGGCCATAAAACGCAAAGAGGATTTTGTACAAACGCCACCAGCTATTCCTTCAGTGAAGTAAAAATTCGATTCTTCTGCCAATCTTTTAAGATTTGGAGTCGTATCTCTCTCATATCCAAAAAGAGACATATGTTCTAAATTAGCGCTTTCGCCAAGAATATATACTATTGTAATTGGCTCATCATGAGGAATTCCAATGTTTTTGATTTCATAAGGTTTGTATTCTTGTGGCTTATAGTTGGTATAAAGAGATTTTACGAAAAGAGAAAAACTTTTTAATGTGTTTGAAATTGAAATTCTTCCTTCAATAGGGTATGGGATGCTTTTATGGCAATTGGCCTGATATGATTCATATATTGTGATCAGAAGAATCAAAGTCCCAATGATGGATCTTTTTATCTTTATCTTCATTAAAAGCCAAATTAAGCAGAAAGGAATCAGAACTGTCGGGATAACTTTCCAGTGATCTTTTATGGCATCTTTTGCTCCAATCATCACATCTTCATATTCAGCGGAAATCATTCCAAAGTCATATTGAGTTAAAAGCCTTCCAAAATAGGATAAACAAGAAAATTGCATCAATTGTAAAACCGCTAAAATCGTTATGCAAATAATAGAAAACCAGCGATATTTGTTAAAAACCAATCCAATGCTTAAAGGCAAAATCAGATATCCAATTATTCTCCAATAGGAAGTGACTTGGTAAGTCTCATGATATGTCGCAAAAATATAATCCGGAGCCATCAGCAAGATCATCATGCCAATAACAATTGCGATGCTTATTATGATGTTTCTAATTATGGAAGTCATAGTTAACTGTTCTCTTTACAGGATCTTTTGTGTATCTTATAAATCCACAATGACCATCATAATCCGATCCTTCGATATAAAACACATTTTCTTTTTGATTTGGGTTATAGATTTTAAATCCCAAAACTTCAGCTATCATTTTAGCTACTTCATAATGCGTCGGCCTAAAAATTTTTTTGAATTTCTTTCTAAATTCTTCATCATTGCTCTGAACAATAACAGGGATATTGGCAACTTGAGGATGTAAAACCAAGTGGCCATAAATCCCAGCTTCTCCCATACATTCGTTGTGATCTGAAGCAAAAATAATATAAAATTTGCCTTTCTTTTGCTTGTTAAATTTGTTGAATATCCTTGCAATAACGGAGTCATTATATAACATTGCATTGTCATATTCGTCTATTCTGGAATTCTTTCCTCCTTTGAAGTGCTTTCTATCTTTATAATATTTTGGAAAACATTTTATATATGGAGTATGAACACATCTTTGATGGAGAACTATGAAATTTCTCTCTCCGAAAGTCTGTTCATCAATCAGAGATAAAATATAATCATCCATTAGACGCGACATTTTTTCGATATCGTCGGATTTTGTTTTGCAAACATCGATATATTTAGAAGCTGAACCGCACACTATATTAACCATATTTTCAGATGTTGAAGCTAGATAATATGTTTTAAAACCATTCTCTTTAGCTAATTTTAATAATGAAGTTTTGCCTGAATTGTTTAACTTTATGTTGTCAGGTTCCCAAATGACATGCGACATAAATCTTAACGATGATCTAGTGCAGGTCCCCCCAGCTATGCCCTCTGTAAAACAAAAATTTTCCAATTGTTTTAATTTATCTAATTCCGGAGTTGTTTCTCTTTCATATCCAAAAAGGGACATGTGTTTTGCATTTGAACTTTCTCCGATTATATATACGATTGTTATAGGTTCATCGTGAGGAATTCCAATGTTTTTGATTTCATATTCCTTATATTTCGGAGGATTATAATTCTGAAAAATCATCGATAAGGCTATTGATGAACTTTTTAGGGTATTTGAAATCGAAAGTCTGCCATCAACGGGATACATAGTCGTTATATTCAAGCTATGAATGAGA
>CAJOOW010000022.1 GCA_905236375.1 uncultured Alphaproteobacteria bacterium
AGCGGAAGTGAAGGAATTTCATTCAAGAAATCCCCAGATGAAAAACTTGTTCCAAGAATTCTATCAAATAGCTCCTTTTTTTCTGTTGAACTTAAATGACCAACCTCAACGATATTGTTTTCTTCAAGAGATATGGCGTCTTTTATATTCGCATTCCTTGTTGTTACTATTATTTTCCCATTTTTAACGTTTCTTGTCGGGAAATACTTAGTTATGGAGTTTAAGTTTTCGGCATTATCATAAAGAATGATCCAATTTTTTCCACTGAGAGCTTTTGAGACAAAAGTAAGTAGCTGCGAAATTTGGATATCTCTTTCAGGAATCGATTGAACGAGTTTTAAATCATTTTTAATACCAAGGGCTATTGCTAGTTCAATCATGGACTTTGCTATGGTTTCCTTCGACTCCGCGTTAATCTCCCAGACTATATCAAATCCTGATAATTTCATGTATCTTCTAGCTATTATTGTTTTCCCTGCACCGCCATCCCCTGTTAAAACTGCTATTCCAGCCGGAGATTTTAGGGCTTGATTAATTTTTTTGATAAGGTCTTCTCTATCGAGAATTTTAAAAGTTTTTATTAAATCAATATTTGAAACTTGTTCAAATCCGAAATTCATCCGAAATGCAATTACGAAGAAAGATGTTAACGAAAAAATACTAATCAAAATGTATTTTCCAAATCTCCAGGAATTAGGCGATTGTTTATCAGAAAGTTTGCCTTTATATGATTCATTAAATTCTGAGGCCAATTTTGAAATTTTTTCATCATTTTGAATTTTGGCTATAACTTTCAAAAAAGAATCAAAAAAATCATCTTCATTAAAAACCAATTGCAAGTCATCTTGCTTTTTTATGAACCTATCAGCAAAAATAACTTTGGTTATTTTGTAATTGGAAAATTCTTGAATATCTGAATCAGAAACAAGGACTATGTCATCTTTTCCGAACTCAATTCCTTGGTTTTGAGTTATTTCAAGAACATTTGCGCCAAGAGTTTCAAAAAGCACTTTTGTCCGTTCCATAAAATCTGAATTTGGGGTTTTATAAAAGTAGCAATTTTGGATTTTTATTTTTGCGGCTAAATCTGAAAGTAGTCGTTTTAATTTCGAGACATAAAGGAGAAAAACATAATGCCTTTTCATATAAACATAAAAATTTGACGCTTCTATGAAGTTGATAATATGTTCCTGTGATCCTCCTTCTATTTTTCGAACAATGTTTGCAATATGAACACTGACTGTCCTTGGAGAAATATCAAGCAAAGCACCTATAAATTTTGTTGATCTGCCACTGATTATGCAGGAAATAACGTCAATTTCTCTATTCGTAAATGAAATGCCATTTATATTCATGTTGCTTCCTGCAGAAACGAGATCCGCAAAATCTTAACATAATTAAAAGATTTTGAAATAGAAATTTATCGATTTACAAAATGCATTGTGGATAGATTCTTGATAAAGAAATCGTGGCAACGAGAATCATGGAATTTGTGCACAACTTACTAGAGTTGGTGACTAATGCGTAATAAGTTTTTCTCTTAGCTATAGTTTCAATGCCTATTGTTAAATTATCAAAGTAAAATTCCTGGAATAGCAAGCATCTTTAAAAGTTCATAAAAGTATCTCACTTTGTAATCCTTTACTATTCCAGGATGTCATGTTTTAGTGAGATGAGTCAAGATTTTTCTCCTTCCATTAACCATTCTTCGAATTTCGATGGAAACTTTTTGTATATCGCCTTTCCATAATAGGGGCACAAATAATCATCGAAAAGAAAGAGCAAAGGGCTTTCTTTAAATCTCCCCTCAGGATCTGCATTCTTTTGCAATGATATTTTAAAATCTTTATTCGATAATGCCGGATCAAAAATCTTTATTTTTTCATAAACCAGGTCCTCAAATTGTTCTTCGATTGCTCTAGGATAAGGTTTTCCTTCTGGACGCACAAAGAATTCTATTGAGGAAGGAATATAATGACTTGAAATGTGTTTTACCAAGTCGCAAGCTTTTATTCCATCTTTCAAGAACAGCATTTGATCTTTAATGTCTTTTTTCCAAAACTCGGATGGTTCAAAGTATTTTCCAGACCTAGCAATTTTTTCATCTTCATTGAAAATGTGATAGTAATTTATTCCAGGAGTTCTTATTTGAGCATCATCTTCATTGTCCCAAATTTCTTAGCAAGATGACTCAGATGATTCTTCTTCACTTTCAGAATAATCATCCATAGCACATAGAGGCACAAACATTGCAGAAATAAAAAGGTACATATTTTTACAAATACACTCATGAATCACACTTCCCATTAGAATCCTTTCCATTTTCATGTTCACATGTCTTTGTTCTTTGTGTCAATAGTAAAAATATTCAACTTTAGCAAAAGCAGTTTAAATTTTTCGGGCATCAATTCTAGCAATGGATTTTTCCTGACGATCTCAGAAAATAAGATCCAATCCGTATGAAAAACTCTTTGTGTTATTTTAGATTTTAGTTTACAGGCTCAACCGACGTTTATGCTTCTTAGATAAAGTATCGATTTCGCGTTCAGCAATCCAATCTCTAAAATCCGAAGGAGAGGTCTCAAAAGTGCTTGTTCTTTCGAGATATCGATATTTTGGACACAAATAATCTCCGAAATGAAACAAAAGAGGCGATTCAGCAAATACATCGGTTCCATCATCTTCAAGATTCGCAGTTATTGTTAATGACTTAATGAATTCATCCTCAGACACCGGTGGTAAATCATTTTCTCTTATAAATTCTGTTAGACGCAAATAAACATGGTGTTCGAAATTTTTTTCGATTTCTTTTGAATAAGGTTTAAAATATTCAAGATCTCGTAAAGAAGAAGAAAACGTAGCAATTCCGCAAGGTCTGAAATGTTTTGAAATCTCGTCTTCTACTCCGCATTCTTTAATCTCTTTTCGGAGATAGAGAAGTTGTTCTTTTATAGGCAATTTCCAGAA
>CAJOOW010000023.1 GCA_905236375.1 uncultured Alphaproteobacteria bacterium
AAACAAAAGCTGAAGCAAGTGCTGAAGCACCTGCAAAATCCGAAGAAGCAAAGCCAGCAGAAGAAGCTAAGGCTAATGCAGAAACAACAACTGAAGCGAAAGCCGAAGAACCTGCGAAGTCAGAAGAAGTAAAACCAGCTGAAGAAGTTCCTGTTATGAAAACAACAGAGTCTAATTTAACTCAAAGCGTAAAAGTTGAAACTTCTGATAAAAACTTAAAGGAAGTTGCAGAAAAAGCAAACGAGCTCCTGAAAAACCTTGAGACACTAGAGAACTTGAGGCCAGCAATGGAAACTAACTCAAGCCCAGTTGCTTAATAATCCAATTCGGAGAGAGGGGGATTTTAATTCCCCTCTTTTGCAATTGCAGCTTTAATTAATGATGAAAACAAAGGATGAGCCGACAGAGGACTTGATTTAAATTCTGGATGAGCTTGTGTCGCAATGAAGAATGGATGATCCTTTCTTTCAATGATTTCAGGCAATTTCCCATCAGTTGAAGTCCCAGAGATAACAAGCCCAGATTTAGTGATTATGTCTTTATACTCTTCATAATTTACTTCATATCTATGTCTGTGACGTTCCGTTATCAGTTTTTTGCCATAAACTTCAAAAGCGAGAGAATTTTCAGCAATTTTGCATTCGTAACTTCCAAGTCTCATGGTTCCACCTTTTGCCCCGTCTTCTTCTCGAGATTCTATAGAATCTTTCGATGTTGTCCAATTTTTCATGAAATCTATAACAAAAGTTCCAGACTTTGAAAATTCTCGGCTTGTAGCATTTGTGACACCAGCGACATTACGACATGATTCGATAACGGCAAGCTGAAGTCCTAAACAAATTCCTAAAAATGGGATTTTATTTTCTCTTGCGTATTTGATTGCCAAAAGTTTACCATCAATTCCGCGTGAACTAAAGCCTCCCGGAACGATGATCCCTGATACTTCCGATAACTTTTTTTCAATCGTATCCGGCTCATCTTCGGCATTAATCCAAGAAATTTCGACTTTTGCTTCATTAGCGTAACCTGCATGGGCGATGGCTTGAGTTAAAGAAATATACGCATCTTTAAGCTTTGTATATTTTCCTATAACCGCGATTTTTACAGTTTTGCGAGGATTCAATATTATGTCAGTAAGTTTCGACCATTTGTTTTTTATTGCCTCATCAACTTGTTTTTCCATACGGTCATTTGAAAGGCCAAAGTGTTTGCAGATCTGTTTGTCTAAACCTTCTAGATGATATTGATTTGGAATCAAATAAATATTATTAGCATCTAAAGCAGCCATAACATTGTCTTTATCAACATTACAAAACATCGCAAGTTTTGATTTGATCTCATCAGGAAGTGGTTTTTCGCTCCGACAAAGAAGGATATCAGGCTGAACCCCCATGCTTTGAAGCTGTTTTACTGAATGTTGAGTCGGTTTTGTTTTTAATTCTTCTGCAACTCTTATAAAAGGCAAGAATGTCAAGTGAATACACATCGTCTTTGATTTGCCAAGTTCTATGGAAAGCTGTCTTAGAGTCTCAATATAAGGCAATCCTTCGATATCTCCAACAGTTCCCCCAATCTCACAAATAGTAAAATCAATATCATCAGAGTTTCTTAGTATGAATTCCTTAATTTCATTTGTTATATGTGGAATGACTTGAATATCAGACCCCAAATAATCTCCATGTCTTTCCTTATCTAAAACTTTTTGATACACTCGGCCAGTTGTCAGAGAATCCTTGCTAGAACAGCAAATTCCAGTAAATCTTTCATAATGCCCAAAATCAAGATCAGCTTCGCATCCATCCTCCATAACGAAAACTTCACCGTGTTTGTATGGACTCATTGTCCCTGGATCGATATTAATATATGGGTCGAGTTTTTTCATCTTTATTGAATATCCACGAAGTTGCAACAAAGCTCCAATGCTCGACGCTGCAATCCCTTTTCCAAGGGATGACATAACTCCTCCGGTTACAAATATGAAATTTGACATGATTTTTGAAATTTTCTTATCTTTATAACACAATGAATTGTGCGATATAGTTAAACTTTTTTCAAGGGAGAAAGTACCAACTCGTCTTAAAACAGCGATGAAACATCTAGAGTTACATTATGGATAAGAAACTAAATGTTTCATCGATTAGAGTTATAGCGCACCAATTTTTTTTTCTAACTTAAACTGTTTGATAAAATATATACTCATTTGATACCTGGATCTTAACCAAACAACTATGAATCTTCATCATCAGAGTCGTCGCCATTAGAGTTGTTGATCATATGAGCATCCACAGCACTTTGCAGAACTTTATCGTTACATTCATCAAGAAATTTAATCAGCAACCCAGTAGCCGTTGAAATATTTGTAATTCTCGCATTTTCATGAGGAAACACACTGTTGACTCCTGTGTCAACTATCGAACAAACAAGGCCTGCCTCATCTTTTTTGGGATCATAAAGATGAGATGGAATTGCAAATCTGTAATTTAAATTTATTATATTTTTTCCATTTCTTGTTCTTTTGACATCATAACTGAAGCTTGGAACCATAATTCTGCCAGTGAAAGTATCTGCAGAAAGATTTAAAATCACCATATCTCTTGCGATATTTGTTCGTTTCTTCAAAGAATCACGTAACTCGCTGAGACTTCCATATTTTTTGTGTAGAGATTTTTTGAACAGCACATTAAATTGCTCGATATCATGAGCCATTTTCCTAGATTTTTCTGCAATAAGATGATCGTTAGAAACTTGAGATGTTGCTTCTAATATTCCCTGGGCGCTTGAAAATGCTTCGGATACAACAACTCTTTTTACACGAGACACAGAATCTTCATCGCGTGATGAAATCGCTCCAAAAATTAAGGCGACTATTGATTCACTGTCATAAAGTGAAATGATTTCCAAAGAGCTTTTTAAATCATGAGTCGTATGGGATCCAAAAAGTTCTACCAATTTTTTGCATCCTTCATTTGAAAAATCAAAAGCATCGTAAGTTAAAGAGTTATAGTCAGGGCTATCTTCTGAAACAATCTCTGGGACAACAAAATATGCGGAAACAATTGCTCCTGCAGTACCTCTTAGGCAGCCACAGCAATCCAAACACGATTTTATATTTTTTGGATAAAGCATTTTCGAAGGCATATCCCAAACATGAGTCAAAGCTTCCTCGAAATTTGTTCCTCCAAGTGCTCCTATCGCTGCAGGAATAATTCCAGATCCAGAGGCCACGAATGAATCAAAAACACAAGCAAGATTCATTTTCAAACTTGGAAATCGTTCTTTCGTGTGATTTATCAAAGCATTTTCGAGATTTGCTAAAAAACGCATAGCAGCAGCGGTTTGAGTTTTCCCATTAGTATCTACCAGCAAGATTAAATCAATGTTATCTGGCTTTTCATCAGCGTGAATTTTGATAATTAAAGATTTAAAAGCTTCATCTAATTCCACCAAATTGTATGGGACTTTGCCTGAAAATCCATTAATACTAACGACTCGTTTTAGAGCAGCAGTGCCATTATCAAAATCAGCCTGATTCAAAGGACTTGTTGTTTCAAAAGTTAAAGATTCTTTGGAAGCATCTTCTTTAATATTATGGGGTGTGTCCGACGTTGCAGCCTGGCACTGAATTATTATTGGTGTAAAACAAAGTATAGATATAATTTTTAAAAACATAATACCTCACATAAAATTCTATTCTTTGTGTTAAGTTTAAGTCCAAAAAGTTAATTTTTCGTTAACATAATAATATTTCTTATTTCTATTCTATGAGTTTTTCTCTAGG
Source organism: uncultured Alphaproteobacteria bacterium (assembly GCA_905236375.1). Classification (GTDB taxonomy): domain Bacteria; phylum Pseudomonadota; class Alphaproteobacteria; order RUG11792; family RUG11792; genus CAJOOW01. Next base: position 3,779 of record CAJOOW010000023.1, read on the forward strand.
TATGAGAAATAAGAATAAAAATACAACTAAAAAGTGTAACGACTTGTGATTGAAAAATGAGACAATGGCAACGATGTTTTTTTAATAAGGAGATATTAAACATGCAAAAAGTTTTATTGGCTATAACCCTCTTAACACCGATTTGTTTTGGAGCCGCATCCGCAGGACCAAATCTAGCAGAACCAGACTATTCAGATGAATTAAATAGAGTTTCAGAACTGGAATTAAAATTTGGATCTACAAAGGATGATTGTTCTTTGACTTATACCAAAAGAGGAAAACAAACAAGAGGACATCTTAGGCTTGATATAGAAGATGACGCTGAAGACAAATTGGCGTTTGAGGGGACGCCAATAGGGCAAAATGCCTGGTTTACATTCATAAACAGCAAAGGATTTTCATCAGTTAGATATCATATTAGAGAATTGCCGGATTCAGAGCTATCATTAAGCTTACAATCGAAACAAACAGGAGTATTGTTAGGATTAAAATACACAACAACTGATGCCAGTTCTCAGCAAATTCCTAGCCGTTATATTAAATCTTTGCAATTAGATACAGAAAGTTTTGTTTTAGATAATACTGGGCCAAGAAAAATAGGAATTGGCAAAATAGATCTTGTTGGCGGAAGAGGTACAGCCGTTTTGATGATCAGGGGAGAAGCAGAAATCGACAACAAGCCTTATGGGAGTGGTCTTTGGATCATTGATAGTGCTGGGAAAATTATACCATTCTCATCTACAAACTATTTGGCAATCAACCAAAACAGACAAATGGAATTGGCAGCGATTATTGAAGATGTAGCCAAAAGAGGATATGTAAATGTTTGGAATCTAGCCGAAGAAGGAATAAATACGCCTTTTGAAGAATGGTTATGGAGAGAGGTTCCAGAAAGCAAAAGGAGGCCTACAACTGGCGCTGATAAATACCTCTTTGCTTTAGCAGATTCTCAAGTAGCACTAGATAATCTCGCCAGAGGAGTTTTTGCCGAATTTATTGATGGAGAAGAAAAAGAAACTCAGGTAAGTGAAACATTTGAGGAAAACTTCATTCGAGGAAAAGATTGCGAATTGGTAAAAAGCGCAGAAGCTGGATATGTTAAAGCAAAGGCAATTGCAAAAGTGATTCACATATTAAATGGAGTCAGAAACGAATTACAAGAAAGATGCTCTAATGAAATTGTTTTACAATCCACCAAAGTAGATTCTCAAGGCCATCTTGAATCAACAAATTCTGCAACACCGCTTGAAATTCAAGCAACTGAAAAGAATCTAGAAGAATTTATGCGAGAATCGGGAGAAGCTGTAGACATAACACCACAAAAATTATACTTTGGCAAAGTGCTGAAACTTATACTAAAACTAGGTGAAGAAAAGTGTTCTTTAGGTGAGGTCATGAAAGAAATAATAAAAGCAACAATTGTCGAATGGAATAGGATCGAAAAAGCAGCATCAGAAGATATGGAAAAGATCGCAGAAAGGGCTGCAAAACTTGGTTTGATTAAAAGGACAAAAAGCTACACGGAGGAACCAAAAACAAAAGCAGAGACGGAAACGGCACCAAAAGCAGATGCAGCTCCAAATCCTGAAGATGCTTAATCTCCTAACAAAGTCTTTGTTCTAATTATCGAATCATTTTTAGCGCTGTAGTTTAGAATCAATCTGCAGCGTTCTTCCAACAAATCTTTATCCAGAGTTTTATCTGATAACAAGCCTACGTTCCTCTTTAATGCTTCTAAATCCTTCATTATTTGCTCAAGTCGCAATCCTTTTTCCTCGACTAATCTTTTGGTCTTAACATATGCTATGAGGCCATTTTCGCCAGAGATTGCGTGAAATAAAAAATATGCCAGCGAAAAGACAATCGCCGAAACCTTCAATGCAGTTTTGACATTATTTGAAACGCCAACAAAATTACCTAGTTTCATAAAATAATAATTCCGGGGTGCTCTTTAATGCAAACCCCGGACAAATCTTGCAGCTTAGAATTAGCCAACAACCGAAACGGAACGACGGTTCTTTGCATGAGCCTCTTCTGTTGTTCCTGAATCGACTGGTCTTTCTTTACCATAAGAAACTGTTGAAACTCTTTCGCCAGCAATTCCTTGGTTGCGAAGTTCTTTTGCAGTTGAATTTGCACGAGCTTCACCAAGAGCCATGTTGTATTCAGCTGTTCCTCTGACGTCGCAATGTCCTTCAACTGTGACATTTGTGCCGGTGTATGTCTTTAACCAAGCAGCTTGTGCTTCGATTCTCTTTTTTGCAGAGTCAGACAACTTTGAACTGTCAAAATCGAAATACACAACATTTGGCGTATTTGCAGCAAAGTCTTCTGCTGAGCCTGGTTGAACTTTTCCGCCATTAACTCCGCATGTGCATGAGCAAGCTGCTAAAATAACTGACGTTGATGCTATCAACCCTAATAATGTTTTTCTGTTCATAATCCTATTTTCCTTAAAAAACAAAAACTAGTCCTATATATTCAGTGTATCAAATTTTAAATACATCGGAAAGCAGAATGTTCGCAAAGGCGAACATAATCGAAAATTTTTCATAAATGTTGCTTTTTTGTCACTAAAGTTCACATGTTTGGACTTGAACTTTATTTTTCACTCTCTCAGAAATGTTCAAAAATTCTTTGCTCATATAAAATGCCGGAAAAACTTCCGCTTGAGCAAATGATTTCACAGTGCTAGACTGTAGTAATGCGTCGATCAAGCATCTGGAATATTAAAATATGGAAATGAAAATTTTGGATAAAACTTATGACCCATCACAATTTGAAAAGGAAATTTATCAATCTACGATGGATAAGTTCTATCCAAAAGGCACTTCAGCAAAAACTTTTACAATCCTAATGCCACCTCCAAATGTTACTGGATCTCTCCATGTTGGCCACGCACTGAATTATACGATTCAAGATATTTTAATTCGATATCATCGTCAAAAAGGATATGATACATTATGGCAACCTGGAATGGATCATGCCGGAATTGCGACACAAATGGTCGTTTCAAGAGAACTTGAAGCGCAAGAAATTGATGTAAAGTCTCTTTCAAGAGATGAATTAATTGAGAAAATTTGGGAATGGAAAGCCAAATCAGGAGGAAAGATATTTGATCAGCAACAAGCTCTCGGATGTTCTGTTCCTTGGGATTATTCAAGATTTACTATGGATGAAGGTTTCTGCAAAGCTGTCATAGAAGCATTCGTTACTCTTTATAAAGATGGTTTAATTTTCAGAGCAAAACGCTTGGTTAATTGGGATACGAAATTTCAATCGGCAATATCAGATTTAGAAATTGTTAATAAAGAAGAAAAAGGGATTCTTTGGCATATTAATTATAAGATTAAAGATAGTAATGAATACGTCACGATTGCAACAACAAGGCCTGAAACAATGTTTGGAGATACGGCAATAGCTGTTCATCCAGACGATGAAAGATATAAGCATCTTGTTGGCAAAAAAGCGAAAATCCCTTATTCAAACAGAACGATAGAGATTATTGCTGATGAACATGCTGATATGGAAAAGGGAACGGGCTGCGTTAAGATAACACCAGCTCATGACTATGATGACTTCGCTGTTGGAAAAAGACATAACCTCGAGATGATAACGGTTATCGATGAAAATGGTCATATGATTTGCGATAGCAAATATGTTCCTGAATTTGTCCAGGGACTTTATCTCAAAAAAGCTCGAAAAATCTTGCTTGAAAAATTGAAAGAAGACGGATTGCTTGTTAAAGAAGAGGAAATTCTTCACTCTGTTCCATATGGTGACAGATCTGGAACAGTCATTGAGCCACGGTTAACAGATCAATGGTTTGTTGATTCAAAAACACTAGCAAAAGATGCTATTGCTGCAGTTGAGGATGGCAGAGTAAAGTTTTTCCCAGAAAAATGGGAAAATACATATTTCGATTGGATGAGAAATATAGAGCCATGGTGTATTTCAAGACAAATTACTTGGGGACATCAAATTCCAGCATGGTATGGGCCAAACGGCGAAATTTTTGTTGAGAAAAGCGAAGAAGAGGCAGTTGCTGAAGCCGCTAAAAAAGGCATTTCAAAAGACCAATTGCGGAGAGAAACAGACGTATTAGATACTTGGTTTTCATCTTCTCTTTGGCCTTTTGCGACTCTTGGCTGGCCTGAAAAAACAGAACGCCTAGCAAAATACTATCCAACTTCAACTCTTGTTACGGGATTTGATATCATCTTCTTCTGGATAGCCCGAATGATGATGATGAGTATGTATTTCATGAAAGAAATTCCATTCAAAGATATTTATATCCACGCTCTAGTTCGCGATGAAAAAGGCCAGAAGATGTCGAAATCAAAAGGAAATGTTATAGATCCACTTGAAATCAAAGGAGAGTTTGGAGCAGATGCCTTGAGATTTTCCTTGGCTTTCTTATCAGTTCCTGGCAGAGATGTAAAACTTGGAAAAGATCAGATTAAGATTGCTAGAAACTTTATAACGAAGATTTGGAATGCTGCAAGGTTTCTTCAAACAAAAGGAGTTACTTTCGATAAAAAGCTTTCTGAAATTAAGTTAACTTCTAAGCTGACTCATTGGATTATTGCGAAGTTAAAATGGTTTCAAAATGAAATAGATCAAAACATAGCTGAATATCGTTTCGACTATGCAACTCGAAATATCCAATTTTTCATAAGGGATCTATTTTGTGATTTCTTTGTTGAGGCTATGAAATTTCATGATGACGAAGAAACGAAAGATGTCGCTGGAGCGGTTTTTTCAGAATTCTTGAAAATTGCAAATCCATTCATTCCATTTGTGACCGATCAGCTAGGAAAGGTTTTAGGAATTTGTGATTCATTCGTTCTTGAAAACGGATTTGATCCAAAGCTTATTGAAACATCGATTGATTACGAAAAAGAAGTTGATGAGTTTATAGATTTAATCCATGCTATTAGATCTGAAAAACAAGCAAATGGCCCAGAAAGCGCTAAATATCTTTCTTTAAAACAAAAATTAAATGATTGGACAGGCGAACTTGCTTCGATCACCGGAATAGTAAGATAAATCTTGAAATCGCGAACTCACAATATCCTAACGAAAACACTGCAAAATGTGCTAGTATGAGTCCGTGTCGATTGCTAAATTCGAATCAAGATTGAAAGACCTAATAATACTAGCAGCTGGAGGAACAGGTGGACACGTTTTCCCAGCGGTTGCTTTAGCTGAAGAATTGGAAAAAAGAAATTATAAAGTTATTTTTGCAACAGATGAAAGAGGGCTGAAATATCTTGGTAAATATGGAAATTCTGCAATTGTTCAGAAAACAGACACCTCATCCAGAGCTAGGCTTTATCTTGATCTTGTAAAAAATATTTTTAAGAGCTTTTTTAAACTTTTTAGATTGAAACCAAAGATAGTCATAGGTTTTGGCGGATATCCTTCGGTGCCATTTGTGGCAGCTTTTCAATTGCGTTTGGGATTAACAATAATTCACGAACAAAATGCAGTGATTGGAAAAGCAAATGATCTTTTATCCAAAATGGCATATAAAATCGTAACTTCTTTTCCAAAAACAATTGGCATACCAATTATCCGAATTGAAAATTATATTGGAAACCCAACGAGATTTGAAAAACAATATGATTCAGTTAAAGCTCCAAGCAATGATGTTTTTACGATATTGATCTTTGGAGGAAGCCAGGGTGCTTCAATCTTTTCTGAAAAAATTCTAGATGCTATTTGCAAATTGTCAGAATACGAAGAAATTAAGGTTTATCATCAGGGGAGAAAAGAAGATATAGCCAAAATCAAATCGGCTTACGATAAATTTAATATAGAAAATACGACGAGTGATTTTTTCGCAAACATTGATGAATTGTACAAAAAATCTGACTTGGTCATTTCTCGATCTGGAGCCTCGACTATCTTTGAAATAATAGGTTTCAAAAAACCATCTATTTTGATCCCATATAAAAATTCAATCAATGGAGATCAAGAAGAAAACGCAAAATTTTTGGAAGAAAACAACGCTGCAATAGTTTTAAGAGAACCTCAGTTAAATGAAGAAATAATTGTTGGAATTCTGAGGCAATTGGTGGATTCTCCAGAAAAGATGAAAAAGATGTCAGATAATCTTGCAGAACTTAGGCAGAAGGATCCCGCGAAGAAATTCGCTGATCTTATTGAGACCATTTTGAAGCCAGTCTCTTAAAAAAATTGCAGAAGTCACACAGAAACGACTATAATTAGGCTATCTGGCTTAATATAAATTGCATAGAACATGTTTGCACTTTCTGATAGTAACGTCGTGATTCATTTTATTGGCCTCGGCGGAATTGGGATGAGTGGCATAGCTGAAATTCTTCATTCTCTTGGATACATCATTCAAGGCAGCGACAAAAATCCGTCGCAAAACATCGAAAGGCTTGAAAAGCTCGGAATTACCGCTTTTATTGGCCATGATCCTAAAAATGTTAAGAATGCAAATGTTGTTGTTTATTCATCAGCTATAAAGCAGAACAATCCAGAGCTTGTTAGAGCAAGAGAACTCAAAATTCCTTGTTTATCAAGAGCGGAAATGCTTTCGCAAATCGTTAGATTTAAAAAATCGATTGTTGTTGCAGGATCTCATGGCAAAACAACGACAACTTCGATTTGTGCTGCAATCCTTGAAATGGCCTCTTTCGATCCAACCGTTGTTAATGGAGGAATTATTCATTCATACAACACAAATGCAAAACTTGGTTCGGGAGATTGGGCGGTTGTGGAATCTGATGAATCAGATGGAAGTTTCGTCCAGTTTTTTCCGACAATTGGAATAGTAACAAATATCGACAAAGAACACATTATTCATTATGGAAATTTTGAAAATCTCAAAAATGCCTTTAGGACTTTCTTAAACAATTTGCCGTTTTATGGAGCTGGAATTGTTTGTATTGATGATCCGAATGTCGCTGATATTGTTCGTGATATGACCGATCGCAAGATAGTGACTTATTCGATTGAAAAATCATCGATGTTTCGAGCAGTTAATATCAGGAGATCTGAAAATGGATCAATATTTGATGTTGATCATGAAGGAGATATTATCAAAGACATTTCGATTCCTCTTCTAGGCGATCACAATATCAAAAACGCTCTTTCGGCAATCGCAATGAGTTTTGAACTTGGAATTGATTTTGACATTGTTAAGTCAACGCTTGCCTCATTTACTGGAGTAAATCGAAGATTTACAAAGGTTGGGAAAATTGGAGAAACTTTAGTTATTGATGATTATGCTCACCATCCAACTGAAATTAAGTCTCTTTTGAATTCGGCCAGGCAAAAAGCCAAAGGAAAAGTTTTGATAATTCATCAACCTCACAGATTCACAAGGCTTAACACTCTTTTTGATGAATTTTGCAGATGTTTTGATGCAGCAGATCAAATTGTTATTATGCCGGTTTATAAAGCCGATGATTTGGAAACTGCTCCAATAACTGCTGATAATCTTTATGAGAATTTAAAATCTCAGGGGAAAAATGTTTTTTTTGCAAATGACAAGGATGAACTGCAACAGATTTTAAAAGAAATGTCTGAAAAAGGAAAAATCTCAAAAGATGACATTATTCTTTTTGCTGGGGCCGGCAGTATTTCAAAATGGGCTCATGAAATTGTTAGAGCGATAGGAGATCACGTATGAAAAAATGGATTTTTGTCGTTGGAATCATAAGCTGCAGTTTGTTGTTTTTCATATCAGGAACATTGGTTGGTTATGTAACATCTGAGAAGGTATCTCAAACAGCGAAAGAATCGGACAAACCCACAAGGAAACCTTCGAAAAACATAAATCCAATTCTTGGAAGAATCATTCAATATCAGACATCAAGGGTTACGAGCCAAGCAATGGTGAGAACTCCAACTCCGTCCGCTGTTTTAAGAGCTCAACAATATAAATCTCAGCTAATGGGATATTAAGGATATAAATATAACGACTGTGTAGTTGCCATTTAAATCAAACCCAAAGTCTTAATTGAAATGAAGCGGTCACCTCCAATAATTATATGATCTTGAAGAGTAATATCAAAAATCGCGAGTGCTTTTAGAATTTGTTTTGTGGCAAAAATATCATTGCCGGAAGGAGTTGGATCGCCACTTGGATGATTGTGAATCAAAATAACTCCGGTGGCTCCTAACTCTAAACAGCGCTGCGCGATCATTCTGGGATATATCTCAACTGAATTGACATCTCCTTTTTGAATAACTTCATCTGCGATGATTTCATTGACTGCATTAAGGAATAAAACGCGGATCTCTTCGGAGATCAAGTTTTTCATATTTAATTTGCAATATGCTATGACGTCATCAAAACAATTTATATGATTTCTGTTAATAACTTTGCTTTTAAGCGATGCGATGACAATTCCATTAATAATTTTGATTGCTTCTGCTGTCTTCTCTCCGACTCCCTCGACTTTCATCAGCTCTGTCTTTGGCGAAATAAGGATTCTGTCAATTGTTCCAAATTTTTGGAGAAGTGTTTTTGCAAGAGGTTTCACATCTTTTCTTTTAAAAATCAGAAAAAGCATTAGTTCGACTATCTCATAATCTTTGAGCTTTTCAGCGCCAAGATCCATTAATTTTTCGCGCGCTCTTTTTCTGTGTCCCTCGTAGTGAAATTTTGCCTTTCTTAACGCCATCTTAAATTTTCCTATTCAAAGCAATTTCGTTGTTAGGATATCGACAGATTTTTTCTGATATTTCGAGCTCAGATATCAAACACAAGAGATCTCTGAGATTTAAATTTAAATGTGCCGATAGTTCATCTAAGGAAACGGGGGTCTCTGATAAGAGAGCTAGAACTTCATCTTTTTGAACTGATTGTGTTTCCGTTTTTTGAGGAATGTCCTGAATTATTGGAGTTGGTTTTGCTGGCCTTCCAAGAATTTCTAAAACATCTTGAGAATTCTGGATTAAGCTGGCGCCGTTTTTAATTAGAAGATTCGATCCTAAATTTCTAGGGTCTGCTGGTGATCCAGGAACTACCATAATTTCACATCCAAAATCCAAAGCCATCGAGGCAGTTGCCATGGAACCGGATTTATAAGCTGCTTCAATTACGATCATTCCTTCGGCTATTAAAGAAATGATTCTGTTTCTTGCTTGAAACATTCCTTGATCAACAGGCTTCCCATAATGAATCTCTGATAAAACCAATCCTTTTTCAGCTATCTCTTCAAAAAGTTTTTGATTTTCCTTGGGATAAATATTATCGAATCCAAAAGGAACAATTGCTATTGCTGCTTTGTCTTCTTCAAGAGCACCAAGATGAGCAGCACTATCAATGCCCTTTGCTAGACCTGACACAATTGCAAAATCCACCGATAAATTTGAAGCGAGATTTTTAGCTATGTTTCTTCCGGCAATCGACGCATTTCTTGCTCCGATGATAGCTATCTTTCTTTTTGATAAGATTGATTTATCACCTTTGAAAAACAAAAGAGGGGGGCAAGAAACAGAGCGTCTGAGTGACTTTGGAAAGAATTGATCATTTGCTAAAATGACTTCGCAATTCATACCTTTCAAAACTTTTTCTGCCATGCTTTTTGAAAATGGATTTTCAACGTGTTTAAGAGATTCAGAAGCAGTTTTGTAAGCCTTCATCAGTGCCCAAAATGTTTTGGGGCCAATTCCTTTTGTGTTAATTAGGCAGAACCAATCCAAGATCGCATCGTTTAAAAACATATTTCCCTTGATCTTGGCTGATATCCTCTTATTATTAAGTTTAGTCGAGTAGTGTTAATTTTTAGTTAATTTCTCAAGATTTTATCGAGAGCTAAAGTTTATTTGGTGATTTTTATTTTGATAGGTTATGTCTTCCCGATTTGATACAGGTTTCGGTGCGACTAAACGGTATCGACCCAATCTAACTTTCAAATCGGTGCAA
>CAJOOW010000024.1 GCA_905236375.1 uncultured Alphaproteobacteria bacterium
TATTGACTCAATAGGTGACTACTAAAAACTATCGATGATTTGCTGCCATAGAGACCTCCGTTTTAACATCCAGCGTAATCAAAAAAAAGCACAACTGATTCTTGCCGGTATAAAGGTCATCGTAACTATGACACCTATAATATAGTCTTTCGCTGAAAGAAAGTCAAGAGAAAAAATAAAAAAATCTGGCGCGCGGAATGCGGGCCAGATGGTATAAGAGATGAGAAAGATTATTTATCAGTCAAATCGACTTGCGCAATCTGTATCAGCACCTTTATCAAGTATAGCTCACTTTCATAGCCATAAAGATCAAGGAAACTAACATCTTCTTCCGCTACCTCTTTCTTGCTTTTGTTCTCGTTGTCAAGCTCTCTTTTTACTCGGCAGATATTGGTTATGCCGAACATGGTATTAAGAAATGCGTGAAGATCCTCTTCAAATGGATATTGCGGCTCTATAAAATCGCTGATTTGTTTTAACCTGGATTTGTCAATGATCAGAGTTCCTTCTTTGTCTATGAGCTCCTTTTTTCCTTCTATTAGAAGATTTAATTGTTTTTTGTCATTAGAATCTTTCGTCCTCTTTATAAGACCTTGTATAATGTCGGGTTTTGTAAGGTGTTTGACCAATTGATCAAATCTGTCGTCGCACAGCCTAAACCAGGAAAGCTTGGAATCTCTGTCATGAGGGCCTTCTTCATATTCAGCATCGTATTTAATCCTTATTTGTTCATTTAACAGGTTATAGATGGATTCTAATTCGTCAACGATCTTAAAATAGTCCTTAATGGGAATATCGTCCTTTTCAATGCCTTTGCGCAAATCCTTGATTTGCTTAATCAATGTCTTGTCCGAACAATTAATGACCTCTAGTAGTTCCAAAATTTCATCAAATGTAGATTGCATATCCTTTAAATAGTCTTCTGTAATAGAAGGGGTGTTCCGCTTGTAGAAATCAATCCATTCCGACGGAACATATTCCATAGGAACTCTGTATATTTTAGGATGTAAGTAATTTTCGCCTTTATCTTCTTTTGAGTTCATTTCGATTTCGAATAGCAGTTGCGAAATTTTTTCAATGGAAGGTACGGAGTCTGCATAAGCATATTTCTTTATTTCTTCCATCCAAAATAGCGCTTTGATGTCATTTCTTTTTCCTAAATGACGACGATTGATGACTTTGAATAATCTAAATAAACAATAGTAATCCTTAGGAAAGGCTACATTTTCCTGAAGCAAGTTGATGAAATTAATATCGTTGAGTTGGTTTATGTAGCCTAGAGATATTTTTTCAATTAAGTTTCTTAATTTTTTCTCGTTACTGTTATTTTGTCGTATATCAAATAAAAGCAATAATAAATCTATGCAGTTTTTAGTCTTAAGTAATTCTCGTGTTGGCTTAAATAATGAATAGTGCGTATTGACATTTCTCTCCTCATTTAAATAGACATTGTTAGTAAAGTTCTTGTAGTATGCCCTATAGTATTTTTCATAAGAATTGATTACGATATTTTGGTTTTCACTTTCTAGATATGAAAATTGCGAATCGCTCTCTTGGAATATTTTACATGGTATTCGTCTTGAAAAATATTGATTTTCAAAAGTCGGACTTTTTTGTGTTATGTTTATATAAAATCCCTTATCTATGTCCTTCATTTTTTTCGTATGGATAAGCATTTCTTTGTGGGTAGAACCCTTACCTAATCTCGTTAAGTCATCAAAAGATTTTCCGTAATATTCAAATGTTTTTGCTCGTTGCTCGTCAATAAAATTGATTAACTGTATTAATTCATAGCTTGAATGGTTTCTTGCATAAGAACAAATGCCATGTATCAAGACAATAGCCGTTTCTGTTGCATGGAAGACTTTATCGGTAAATGTGGAGAAATCAACACTTATGGAACTATTTGGTATAAGTATGGATAAAATCTTACTAAAAATTTGTGATTGGGTATTGGAATCTTTCCAAGTGTTGTCCACTAAAGCCTTGTACAGAACAAATTGGAGTTTTTCTGAACATTCATGATTGAACCAATCATTATTGTATGATAGGTTTAGCTCAAGATCTATTTTTTCTGTAATATCGAATAATGCAAAGAAAAACATTAGTTGCAAACGTGCTTGAGCATCCCTGCCCATAAATTCCTTATGGATAGTTTTTTTCTCATCTTCCTTTTTCCAGGTCACAATATCTACAATGATATCTTTTTCTGCTTTAATTTGGGTTCTTACCCCTTTCGGCGCATTTGTGACTTTGTAGAAAAGCTTTTTAAAATCCTTATATTCTATGAAATGAGAGACCCAATAAAGCATAAAGGGAATACTAGGCCATTTTTCTAATAGGTCTTGACTTAAGGCAAAGTTTTTCTTGAACACCTCATTTAGTGGCGCTAACTCAGGATATTCTTTTAATCCAAATGTATGCTTGATAAGAAAAGTTATATTCGTGAATTTTTCTATTTCTTCCCTATTTGTATAAATGATTCTAGTCCTTTCTTTGTTCAAGAATATAGGATAGTTTATTATCGCATAGATTAATAAGGCGTTCGCCGCTTCTGCGACATTTCCAATGGTTGAGTAGAACGATGTTGCCTTATTGAGATAACTGATGTAAAATTCAGTTTCATCGGCTGAGGTTTCCCCAGAAGTATTTTTTCGAATTTCATCCCAGTGCTCTTCGTTTTTCCAAACCTGCAAAGTCTCTTGCGAAATGTCCAACAGGCTACCGATTTTTTCAAGATCTACCGCTTTTTGGGTGTAGAGTTCTTTAGCATCTTCTTTAATCCAGTTTATATCTCTAAATTCACCATGATTTTCATTATTTAACTTAACAAATTCTGACTGCGTTTTAAAAGTGCTTTTTTTAAAGTCAAAAAAATAGGCAATGATATAGTCATTTATATTTTTGAAGAGCATTTCTTCATTGTCCGCATAGGCGCAATATGTGCCAAGCCCCTCAATATGCTCTAACTTTCTAGGAAGTCTCGGATTGTTTTCTATGGAACAGCGGTTCTTGTACTTGTTGAATAACCACAATTCAAATGGAAAAAATTGAACAGTATTGCAAATCCCATTTAAGACAAAATTCTTGTATTCCTGCAACCTTGCATTATACCATGAATTATCGAATGTTAACGGCTCCTGGATTTCATGGAATGAAGTAACGGGGCTTATCCCGAAACTCGAAAATACACCGTTAATTACGTGTATTTTTTCTTTCTGCGGAATTGCGTGAATGCATTGAGTTATGATGCTTTGAACTACATTCAACGATTTTGTGGCTTCACTGGTAAGTGACTGATTCGCACGCTCATGCTTGTTGATGAATAAAAGAACGCTTTTCAAACAAAAGTACAAATCTGAAGCAAATTGAAAAAATGACGAAAATAGTAAGTTGCTGTCATGATCAATATCGCTAAGATCATATTCAGGAATGGATATTTCTTTTATAGCATTCGCAGATTGTATTACCGTCTTGTAGAATGCAATGAAGTGATTAGATTTATAGAATTTGCCTGAATAGGGCGAGTTGTTTTCTTTTATAAGAATTCTTCTTTCAAAAAGTTCTAGCTTATCGCAATTCTTATGGGTGCGCAATATAGGATCTGTGACACTTAAAAGATGGCCATGCAATTTTGTAATTTTATCAAAAAGATTATAATTGAAGTTGACATCTTGCTGCATAATTTTCTTTCCTTTTATATTTGTCGTTTAACCATAGACCTACACTCGTAAATCTATCATTTTTGCCTGAGGAGTGGAAAACAAATACAAAAAAATATCACAGATGTGATATAGTTCTGAAAGGGCTTTGCCTGTATTATCCATTCTAGACTCTTAGTCAAAAAAGCGCATGTACGACTCAGAGTTCCTAAGAATGTATTATGAATATATAAATAAATATCAAGACTGTCAACATCTTTTTTAAAATGTGATTTTATAGCGATTATAAACAAAACTGCAAAACCATTTATTTGTTCAACGGATGACTACAAAAAAAAATCTGGCTCAGCGAAGAGAGCCAGATTGTGGAGATGTTAACTAAAATTATTTATATAATGCAGTCAATTCAACTGCGACCTTTATCAAATATACCGCCATTTCATATTTGTATGCATTCCAAAAATCGGTGGAGTATTCGGCATGGCATTCTTCGACAATTTCGTTATTTTCTTTAGTGTATTCGGGATGCCACTTCATCAAATTGGAGTTACAATATAGAATGTTCAGGCAATCTTTCAATTCA
>CAJOOW010000025.1 GCA_905236375.1 uncultured Alphaproteobacteria bacterium
CGAAATTATTATTATAAATCGGTACCGGGCACTTACCATACGAACGAAATGATGAGAGAACTAATATTTAACGACAAACAAGAAGATGCGAGTATCATGACAAATACCATACGAGCAAATCTTATATGCATAAACCCAGCAACTGAAGACCTATCCATTATAAGAAGAAAAGTGCCGAATGAAAATAATGATGTTGAAAAGGAGAAAGCTATGAGTAAGATCTATATGAAAAATATGGGAGTCAAGATATTACGCACAGCACTGCCACCGAACGAACAACAACGCGAACCCCCAAGAACTAATGTTTACCAGCAATATACAACACTGTGGACCGGCGGGGACCCTATAACCGAAACGAAAAATGGAAAATCAATTAACAGCGAGCATACTATGGGGCTGGAACAGCTGGACATAGATGAACAAAACAAAGCTGGAGAAACCTATAAAACGAAAACGTATTACAGATTACCAGCACTACTACAAATTGCAAATGAAATAAGAGAGCACAAAAAGATCACAGATCCCCGTACTGGCGAAACTAAATATATTATTAGCTATATGTCAAGAGAACCACAATATGAGCGCGAACTTTGTTACCCAAATACAGAAATAAATAAAGAACAAATTAATCAAACTCCGATACTTCGCAATTTAAGATATAAACTAATATGTGGAATGATACACACACCTCGAGCCTCTAATGAAGGTCACTGGCTTGTCGATAGATATTTACATGGCACTAGAATATATCAAATAAGTGATAAAGATATAACCAAAAGGGACAAGAAAAGCGCGAAAGGTCTAGCGGAAGCAGCAATGGAAGCAAGAACAAGTGCCGGAACTTCAAACATTCTCTATGAACTTGAAGATTAGTAAATGAACGTCAACTATAAAGGACTTTCTAGACAAAAAGTTTGGCGAAATTTATAATGGTTCACATAAGATAATGAATCGACAGTCAAAAGGGTTGATGATAGATATGCCTAGGAACAGATTGCCCCTTGTTGCGTTAAGAGACACGGTAGTGTTTCCAAAATTTGTTGTGCCTTTATTCATTGGACGGCCTAAGTCCATTAAAGCGATAGAAACCTCTTATGAAAATGATAGGTTAATTGCTTTTGTGACTCAAAGAGATCCGACATTAGATCTAGTGACCCCTGAGGATCTTTATAGATTTGGAACAGTTTGTCATATTGATCAGATGATAAGTCTAACTGACGGAACAGTAAAGATCTTAGCAGATGGAATTTATAGAGCAAAAATTGAAAAAATCATAGATGATGATATGATGCTCGCAGATGTTTCTGAAGCGACTTCTGATCGGCAAATAGATCATAAAAAGCTCGATGCTTTACGTCTTGCTGTTTTGTCTAATTTTGAGGCATTTTTTAAACAGAACAGGAAACTTCCAACAGATGTCTTATCTTCTATTGCATCCATTGAAGATCCATCAAAACTTTGCGACACCATAGCTTCCTATCTTCCTTTAAAAATAAGTGAAAAACAGAATATTCTAGAAATTCTCTCTGTTAATGATCGTCTTGAAAAACTCATATATTTGATGGAAGAAAAATCAGAGTTGGTCCAAGTTGAAAAGAAAATAAAGAACAGAGTTAAGAAGCAAGTCGAAAAAAATCAGAAAGAATATTATCTAAATGAACAACTTAAAGCGATCTATCAAGAACTTGGCGATGCCGAAGATGTTAATCAAGAAGTTCAAGGTCTAGAAAATCAAATCAAAAAATCCAAAATGTCTTCGGAAGCAAAAGAGAAGGCCTTAAACGAAATTAAAAAGCTCAGAAACATGCCACCTCTATCTCAAGAAGGCGGAATAATTCGAAATTATATTGATTGGCTTATCAATATTCCATGGGCTCATTCATATGATGAATCAACATTAAAAGATGCCGAAGATTCATTGAATAAAACTCATTATGGCCTTGAAAAAGTTAAAGAACGCATTCTGGAATATCTCGCTGTTCAGAAAAGAGTTACAAAGATGAAGGCTCAAATAATGTGTTTTGTTGGTCCTCCTGGCGTTGGAAAAACATCTCTTGGAAAGGCAATAGCAGAGGCGACGAAAAAGTCATTTGTTAGAGTTGCTTTGGGAGGAGTTAATGATGAATCCGAAATCAGAGGCCACAGAAGGACTTATGTTGGAGCAATGCCTGGGAAAATTATCCAGGCCTTTAGAAAAGCAAAAACAGCAAATCCTGTTATAATGTTGGATGAAATCGATAAACTCGGAGCAGATTGGAGAGGAGATCCGGCATCTGCTCTTCTTGAAGTTTTGGATCCAGAACAAAATCAAGCTTTTGTTGACCATTATATCGAAGTTCCATATGATATTTCAGAGGCGATGTTCATAACAACTGCAAATAGTTTGGATATTCCTCATGCCTTATTAGACAGAATGGAAATTATTAATCTTTCTGGCTATACAGAAGAAGAAAAACTAAATATCGCGAAGCTTCATATAATTCCAAAGCAAATGGAATTGAATGGCTTAAAACCTAATGAAATCGAAATAACTGACTCTGCGATAATGAAGATAATAAGAAATTATACAGTTGAATCTGGAGTCAGAAATCTTGAAAGAGAAATTGCAAAAATCTGTCGAAAGGTTGTTAGAAAACTCGTTTCAGAAGAAGTTAAAGGATTCGTTAAAATCGATGAATCCAACCTAATTGATTTTTTGGGAATTGAAAAATATACCCAATTAAAATCAGGAGAAGAGCCACGAGTTGGTGTTGTAACCGGACTTGCCTGGACCGAAACAGGCGGAGATGTTCTCGAAATTGAGGCACTAACTCTTCATGGAACAGGAAATGTTATTTCAACAGGAAAACTTGGCGAAGTCATGCAGGAATCGATAAAAGCTGCATACAGCTATGTTAAATCTCAATTTGAAAAATTCAAAATTGATCCTGAAAACTTTACGAAAACAGATATTCATGTTCATGTGCCGGAAGGGGCTGTGCCTAAGGATGGGCCTTCTGCTGGCATTACAATTTGCACTGCGATTGTTTCTGCATTAACTGGCAAGAAAGTTAAGCCTGATATTGCAATGACAGGAGAAATAACCCTGGTTGGGAAAGTTTTGGCGATTGGGGGGCTTAAAGAAAAGCTTTTAGCTGCGAGAAGGAGTGGAATCAAAAAAGTTTTCATACCAAAAGAAAATGAAAAAGATATTGTTGAACTTCCACAAGTTATAAAAGATTCTTTAGAGATAAAATGCATTTCGCATATAGATGAAGTGTTGAATGAGGTTTTTGCCTAAAAGCTAATGCTTTAGGGTTTTAAATTGTGTATAATGTTTTTATGACAGTTTGACATTTAAATATTACACACTATGGCAACCTCACAAATTACTAATATTGCCTTGGATTCTGCAACAGATTCCACAACTCAAGACGTTATTGTAAATGGTTCAACAAATATGGCATCTTCACAAGTTGCTAATGAAACAGTCTTTGGATATTTTTGGAATGCTGGCTTCTTGATAAAAGTGGTTATGCTTTCGTTACTATTTGCATCAATTTGGTCTTGGGCAATGATAATTAAAAAATATTTTACTCTTCGAAAATTAAAAGCTGATGCTGATTTCTTCGAAGAAGAATTCTGGTCAGGAACTCCTCTTGATTCACTATATAATGATATAAAAGACGCTGTTTTCGATCCGATGTCAAATATATTTTGTTCGGCAATGGCAGAATGGGAAAGGTTCTCAGAAAGTCGTAAAAGCAGGAGCATGACAGCCCAGCGAGATTTAGAACAAAGAGTCAGCAGATCGATGGAAATTGCGATAGTAAATGAAATTAATGACCTTGAAAAGGGAATGACTTTCTTGTCATCTTTGGGAACAAATGGAGTTATCGTTGGACTTTTTGGGACAGTTATTGGGATCTTTAATGGCTTTAAAGTTATTGCAATGCAACAAAGTGCCAGTATGGCTTCGGTTGGTCCTGTTATTTCGGAAGCTTTGGTGACAACTGCTATGGGAATATTTGTAGCTATTCCAGCTGCATTTGCATATAACCAACTATCAGATAGTATCAACAGATACGCAAATAGGCTTGAGACTTTTGCCGATGAATTTGCGACTATAATATCGAGGCAATTTGATGAATAACAGACGGCGAAAAAGAGAATTAAAAAGCACGTATATAAACGTAGCTCCTTTAGTAGAAGTGATGTTGGTTCTGATCATAATCTTTATGATTACAGTTCCTGTCTTAAATGTTGGAGTTCCCGTTGATCTTCCAAAGACCAAAGCTGCAGCTTTAAATGATACGAAAACAAAGCCAATTGTCATTTCTATAGATAAAGAATCAAAAATATTTATAGAAGAAGCAGAAATAGATTTGGATGATCTCATTCAAAAATTGCCGATGATTTTGGAAAATGGTAAGAGTGATACTGTTTACGTTCGAGGCGACAAGGATATTCCGTATGGAAAGATTATGGAAATAATGGGAATTATTTCATCGACAGGAGCCTGTAAGGTTTCTCTAATCTCAGAAGCCGATTCCTCGAAGCCGAATCCTAGAAAGAAAGGAAGAGGATGAATATCAAGAATCCGCTTCTAATCTCCATAATAGCGCATGTGATTTTGCTTCTCTTGTCATATTCAAATATTGGCAACTTATTTTCATCGCGGATAAAAGACAAGGGATATGCCGTGTATGATTTTGTTGAGATAGGATCGAAAAGCAAAGCCCCAATTCTTTCAGATAAAGAAGGCAGGCTTAGCAAAACTAAAGCAAGGAGTGATGAAAAAGAGATAGTACAGCAAGAGTCTCAGCCATCTGAAAGCGCAAAAGCTGAATCCAAAAAAGTTGAAAAAGATGAGAAGGAAAAAGCTGTTGCTATCGATAAAAAGAAGAAAGATAAGCCTAAGAAAGAGAAGAAAAAGGAAACTTCAAAGAAAGCTGATAAGAAATCTAAAACTGACCAAAAAGCCGTCGTAAATTTGAGAAAGAACAAGAAAAAAACGAATTCTGATCCTAAAGCTGCAAAGAAATCATTTGATAGCCTTTTGGATGGCGCCTCTGCTGAAGGAGATCATGAAAATTCTGGCATGAAAGCCGAAGAGGTTGGAGGAGTTTTGACCGCGACTCAGGTGGATCTAATTCGTCAAACCATTAGAAAATGCTGGCATTTTCCTGCTGGACTCAGGAATGCGGAAGATTTGATTGTTGATATAAAAATGGAGTTGGATCCTGAAGGCAATGTAAAAACTGCGGAAATTGTTGATAGTGGCCGAATGGCGTCTGATCCTGACTTCAGAACCGCTGCCGAAAACGCTCATAGGGCCGTTTTGGATCCAAATTGCAATCCCTTGCCTTTGCCAAAAGATCGCTATAATGAATGGAAAGATTTGGAATTGAGTTTTAATCCTAAGGACATGTTCGAATAGATTCAAGTCCGTTTTTCCCACTCCTCATCGCAATCCCCCCCCCTTTTTTTTTTGGCATTACTTTTCCAACATTTTTGAATTTTTTTGAAATTTTTTTGGAAAAATTAACGATTTCTTTA